>WLSX01000020.1 GCA_009705675.1 Actinomycetota bacterium
GCACTTGGTGTTGCAACATTACTTGGCGCGATGATTACCGCCTTTTATATGACCAGAGTTGTGATCTTGACCTTTTTTGGAAATGAAAGATGGGGTCATAAAGATGAACCACATGAGAGTCCAGCATTAATGCTGATTCCTATTGGTTTACTTTCAATTGGTTCTATTACGTCTGGATTTATTTTATCGAAGGGTCAAGGTTTGGTTAATTGGCTAGAGCCTGTGGTTAATCCACTTAAAGAGCACCACGAAGAGTTTTTGCCAGCAGCAGTAATTTCGCTAATGACATTAGCGGTAGTGGCAATTGGAATATTTGTTGCGGTGTCTAAATATCGTGGAGATCAACTAGCTCAAGCACCTGAAAAGGTATCTGCACTTACTAGAGCTGCCCGTCGTGATTTATTCCAAGATGATTTCAATGAGACAGTGTTTATGCGTCCGGGCCAGTCAGTAGTTAAGAACATATTGAATATTGATTACTTAGTAATTGATGGTTTAGTACGAGCAGTCGGAAGTGTTTCTTTAACCGCTGGCAGTCGCTTAAGGTCTCTTCAAAATGGTTATGTTAGAAGTTATGCATTACTAATGTTTATTGGAGCGCTAGCACTTATCGCAGCAATCTGGGTGGTGACGGCATGAGTTTATTAACGATTGTTGGTGGACTTCCACTTTTAGGTGCACTTATCGTGGCACTTATTCCAAGCAAAAGTTCTGAGCTAATTAAACGAGTAGCTTTTGGTGCCACCTTAGCAATAGCAGTAGCTTCTATTTTCTTAGCAACTGGGTTTGATAAAAGTATTACCGGAATGCAATATGTTCAAAGCAATACTTGGATAGCTGCTTTTAATATTAATTATGCAGTAGGTATTGATGGAATTTCATTAGTTCTTATTTTGTTATCAACTATCTTGGTGCCAATAGTCATATTAGCTACCCGGCATGAATCAGATGTTGGTAGATGGGGTACTAAGAGTTTTTATATTCTTATTTTGGTTTTAGAGACCATGATGATTGGCTTCTTTGCAGCTACTGACCTGTTTTTATTTTATGTTTTCTTTGAGGCAATGTTAATACCGGTTTACTTCTTAATCGGTGGCTATGGCACTGGAAACAGATCCGCTGCTGCAGTTAAGTTCCTTCTATATAGCTTATTTGGTGGCTTATTAATGCTTGCATCAGTTATTGGAATTTATGTAATCGCTGGTAATCAAATTGGGGCAACATTTGATTTAACTAAACTTGCAACCCTTCAAATTGATAATACAACCGAGAATCTTTTATTCCTTGGCTTCTTTATAGCCTTTGCAATAAAGGCGCCACTTTGGCCATTTCATACTTGGCTTCCAGATGCAGCAAAGGCTGCAACACCTGGCACATCAGTTTTGCTATTAGGCGTATTAGACAAAGTTGGAACATACGGAATGATCAGATTTTGTATTGCGTTATTTCCAGACGCGAGTAAAACCTTTACGCCACTAATTATCACGTTAGCGGTGATATCAATTATTTACGGTGCATTTATGGCGATTGGGCAAAAAGATATTAAGGGATTAATTGCATTTACATCCATTTCACACTTTGGGTTTATAACTATGGGAATTTTTGCTATGACTTCACAGGGAATGTCTGGTGCTAATTTATATATGGTTAATCATGGCTTTTCTACCGCAGCACTATTCTTAGTTGCTGGCTGGATGATGATGCGCAGAGGCTCATCAACTATTACTGATTTTGGTGGCCTGCAAAGAGTGACGCCAGTAATGGCTTGGACATTCTTTATTGCTGGAATGTCAGGCTTAGCATTACCTGGTCTATCTAGCTTTGTTAGTGAATTCTTAGTTTTAGTTGGGACATATACCCGCTACCCAGTTGCGGCCGTAATTGGAACTTTAGGAATTGTTTTAGCAGCCCTTTATATATTAATACCGATCCAAAAAACACTTCACGGTCCAACAACTAGTGGAAATGAAAATCTAAAAGATTTAAGTTTGCGTGAAAAAATTGCAATTTCACCTGTTATTTTAATAATTGTCGTAATGGGTTTTTATCCAAAACCTGTATTAGATCTTATTAATCCAACAGCAGAAAAAGTTGTTGTTAATGCTGGGTTTACTGATCCAATCGCAAAGATGGGCAAATAATGTTAACCGCACCTTCACTTACATACTCACTTATCGCACCAATTCTGATAGTCCTGGGTGGGGCTTTAATTGGGGTTTTAGTTGAAGCATTTTTAGGCCGAGCCCACCGGGCAGCGGTTCAACTAACAATAAGTATTGGAACGCTTCTATTAGCACTACAACAATTATGGCGAATTAGAGATTTATCTTCTACTACCGCTGCAGTTAATTCTGTAACAATTGATAAGGCTGGAATATTTTTACAAGCCACTGTAGTTGTACTTGCGCTAGTTACAGTTTTATTAATTGCCGATCAAGACAATTTTGTTGCTCAAGCATCGGCTGTTCCTGGTTCAAATGAAGAAAAAAGCTCATTACAGGAGAAGAGTCAACAAACTGAAATTTTTCCACTCTTCTTATTTGCTGTCGCAGGAATGATGTTATTCCCAGTTGCTGCGGATCTAATTACATTATTTGTCGCCTTAGAAGTATTTTCTCTACCACTTTATTTATTAGCCGGTTTATCTAGGCGCAGACGGTTGTTATCACAGGAGTCAGCACTTAAATACTTCTTACTCGGTGCCTACTCTTCAGCATTTTTCTTATTTGGTGCAGCTTTCCTATATGGATACTCCGGAACAATTTCAATTTCAGGTATTAGCACTGCAGTAGGAAGTGCTAACAACGTCTTCCTACTAATAGGAATAGTTTTCGTATCAGTTGGCTTATTGTTTAAGGTTGGTGCAGTGCCATTCCATTCTTGGACACCTGATGTATATCAGGGAGCGCCAACACCAATTACCGGATTTATGGCTGCAGCCACAAAGGTAGCGGCATTTGGTGCATTACTTAGAATCTTTTATATTGGTTTTGCAGAAGAGCAAGCACTTTGGCGTCCACTAATTACTGTAATAGCAATTATCACGATGCTATTTGGCTCATTGGTTGCAATTGCGCAGCGGGATGTTAAACGTATGTTGGCTTACTCATCAATTGCACATGCTGGTTTCTTATTATCCGGTGTAGTTGCGTTAAATAAGGATGGCTTAGCAGCTTCACTGTTCTATCTATTTGCCTATGGCCTAACCACATTAGCCGCATTTGGAATTGTTACTCTTGTTAAAGATTCTTCTGGTGAGGTAAGTGATTTAAATAGGTGGACTGGTCTTGGTAAGAAATCACCATTAGTTGCAGCTGCATTCTCATTTATCTTATTAAGTTTTGCAGGTATTCCATTAACCTCTGGCTTTATTGGAAAGTTTGCAATATTTTCTGCAGCGTATAAATCCGGAAATATTTCACTTGTAGTTGTCGGTGTGCTTTCAAGCGCTATTGCAGCTTTCTTCTACATCAGAGTAATTATCATGATGTTCTTTACCGACCCAATTAATGATTCAGTTTCAGTAATTATCCCATCTGTCAAAAGTCGAATTGCAATTATCCTTGCGACAGTAATTTCAGTTGTCCTAGGAGTTATGCCATCACTGCTTCTTAATGCTGCAACCACCTATGCCAATTTTATTAAATGAAAAATCAAGTCGGGATACCCAACTTAGATAAAGCATTAGAGGCTTCACTTCTTGCCGACATGGCGAGGGTGGAAGAGTTAATGCGCTCTCATATTAAAGGTGATTACCCATTAGTTATTGAAACATCCCGTCACTTAGTTGAAGCTGGTGGAAAGCGACTCAGACCCTTATTAACATTATTAGCTGCACAATTTGGTGATCCAAGTAATTATGACATTATCAAGGCTGCAGTCTGTTGCGAACTTACTCACCTTGCAACGCTTTATCACGATGATGTAATGGATGATGCAGTATTAAGACGGGGAGTAATTAGTGCTAATAAGAAATGGGATAACGCTGTAGCAATTTTGACTGGTGATTATTTGTTTTCAAAGGTCTCAGATATGTTGGCAGATATAGGACCTGAAGCAGTTAAGTTACAGGCAAAAACTTTTGAACGTTTAGTTATTGGTCAGATAAAAGAGACGCAAGGAAAGAGTGAAGGCCTTTCCCAAATCGATCACTATATGAAGGTAGTTGCCGATAAAACAGGTTCACTAATTGCCACCAGCGCAAGATTTGGGGCATTACTTTCTGGTGCAAGTACTCAAACCGTAGAAGCATTAACTAAGTTCGGTGAAAAAATTGGTGTTGCTTTTCAAGTTGCTGATGATCTTCTTGATATCTCAAGTGATGAAACTGCTTCTGGTAAAACGCCTGGGACTGATTTAAAAGAGGGTGTTCCAACGCTGGTAACCCTTTATGTAATTGCTGCAAATAATCCAGCTGATAAAGATTTGATCGCAAAATTAAATGGACCCATTCCAGAAAGTGATTTACCCGGGGTAATAACTCAATTACGCTCACATAAAGCATTAACAGAAGTTAAGGATTATTTAGCAAATGTTGCTAATGAAGCAAATGGTTTGCTTGCAGATTTACCCGAAGGAGTAGCAAAGGAAGCGCTTAAAAATTTAACCTTTGCGCTGGTTAATCGATCTACTTGATTTAACTAAGTCAGTTCCCAAAAAAGTAAGTGCAACCCAGATAAATAAAAAACCGATAATTTTTGAGAGCGGTAGTGGCTCATGAAAAATAACGATTCCAACTAAAAACATAATACTTGGCGTAATATATTGAAGTAATCCAGTAACGGTTAGTGGAAGTCGAGTTGTAGCGGCATTAAACATAAGCAATGGAATAACGGTAAATAGGCCGGCAGAGAATAATGACAGTGAAAATCCTAGATCTTGACCAAACTGGGCCTCATGCTTGTTTATTAAGTGAATTAAAAAGGCAAAATTAGGAATAAAAGCAACTAAAGTTTCAATAGACAATGTCTCAAGCGCTCCGGCATTTAATCGTTTTTTAATCAAACTATATGAGCCCCAGCTAACTGCAAGACCTAAAGCAATGAGAGGAACATGTCCATAAGCTACTGTCAAAATAACTACACCGATAGTCGCCAGAGAAACAGAAACAATTTGTAATTTACGAAGCTTTTCCTTTAATACTAAGACACCAAAAGTTACTGCAACCAATGGTGTTATGTAGTAACCAAGCGCGGCTTCAACAACCCGATCAACTGAGACTGACCAGATATAAATTCCCCAATTAGCTGATAGTAAAAGTGAGGTAAGGGGTAGTAAGGAAAAAGTTCGAGGGTTTTTAAGTAATGCAAAGGTTGTACGTAATTGCTTTTGGTAAGCCAGAAATAAAATACAAAAAAGTAGAGACCAGATTGCACGGTGGGCCAAAATTTCAAATGCAGAGGCCCGGTCTAACCAACGCCAGTAAATTGGGAGTAAGCCCCAAATTACATATGCGCCAACACCATAAGCAATGCCAGAGCCGTTGCGGTTCAATTTAACCCTTCTTAAATATTTCTAGCGGTAGTTTGTAAATTGAACAGCAAAATCCCAAGCTTCTTTCTTAACCTGCGCAATTGCAGTTTGTAAATCATCCCTACTTTTGCTTGAAACTCTTAACTCTTCTCCCTGAATCTGAGTCTTAAGAGACTTAGGACCACTTTCCTTTAAAAACTTGGCAATCTTTTTTGCATTCTCGGTAGTAATACCTTCCTTAAATTCACAATTAATTCTATAAGTTTTTCCACTCAATGTTGGCTCACTTGCATCTAGGTGCTTAAGCGAAACATTTCGCTTGATTAACTTGTCTTTTAATACATCTAAGATTGCTTTTACCCGTTCTTCAGTATCAGCTTCGAGAGTAACCTTTAAGGCCGTTTTTTCAATTTTCGCTCCGGTATTTTTGAAGTCAAACCGGGTGGCAATTTCACGGTCACATTGATTGAAGGCGTTATCTAACTCCATTTGATCAATCTTTGAGACAATATCAAAACTACTGTCAGCCATGTCTATACTTTACTAGTTAAATCGATTGGAGCGCATGTGAGCCAGGTTAAGGTGAAGCGACGCATACCTAGCCCTAAAGATCTTGCCCAATTATTGAGATTTAGAAAAGTTATTTTAAGCCCGCGCAAACGCAGACTTACTCGAGCACTAACAATTTATGATTTACGAGATATTGCAAAAAGAAGAACTCCACAAGCACCATTTGATTACACCGATGGCGGGGCAGATACTGAATCAAGTTTAAGTAGAGCTCGACTTGCATACGAAAAAATCGAATTTCAGCCAAAAATATTGCTTAATGTTAAAGATGTTGATCTTTCGGTAAACATGCTCGGTAAGACAATGAAGATGCCGTTAGGTATTGCGCCAACTGGTTTTACCAGAATGATGCAGACCGAAGGTGAGTATGCCGGAGCATGTGCTGCAAGTGATGCTGGAATTCCATACACGCTCTCAACAATGGGAACTAGATCAATTGAAGATGTTGCAAAGGTTGCACCAAATGGTCGGAATTGGTTTCAACTTTATATGTGGAAAGATCGTGATCGGAGCATGGCTCTAGTTGATAGAGCAAAAGCTGCCGGTTTTGATACCTTAGTTTTGACAGTTGATGTTCCAGTTGCTGGCGCAAGATTACGTGATGTTCGAAATGGTATGACAATTCCACCTTCTTTAACATCTAAAACTATTTTAAATGCGATCCCAAGACCTGCTTGGTGGATTAACTTTTTAACAACTGATCCACTCAAGTTTGCCTCGCTAGATTCTTGGAATGGCACCGTGGCAGAACTTCTAGATTCAATGTTTGATCCAACAGTTACATATGAAGATCTAAAGTGGATCCGGGGACAATGGCAGGGAAATCTTGTAGTTAAAGGAATTCAAAATGTTGATGATGCAGTTAAGTCAGTTGAAGCCGGAGCTGATGCAATTATTCTTTCTAACCATGGTGGTCGACAGTTAGATCGCGCTCCTGTGCCATTTCATCTACTACCTGAGGTTGTTAAAGCTATTGGAAATAAAGCAGAGGTTCATGTTGATACTGGAATCATGCATGGCCAAGATGTGGTGGCCTCCCTTGCAAGTGGTGCCAAATTTACTTGGATTGGTAGAGCCTATCTATATGGCTTAATGGCAGGTGGAAAACCAGGAGTTGATCGGGCATTAGAAATTATGCGTATGCAGATCATTAGAACAATGAAATTACTTGGTGCACGTGCTATTTCCGAATTAAATCCTGATCATGTGAGATTCATTGCAAGATACTCCGACAAATAATTTAACAAAACGTTAGTCAAAGTGGCGAAGCAGAGAATTACTGCATATCTAAAGTAAAGTTCTCTAATGCTTTCGCGCCGTAGATTTGTATCTGCATTTTCGGGCTTATTTGTTGCGGGCGTTCTGGGCTCAAATGACAAAAGTTTTGCGGCTTCTAAAACAGCGTTAACTACTAAGACAAAAACTGGTAAGACTAAAACAGTTCATGTTGAAGAATACATGCCTTCAACATTAAATCCTTCAGTACTTACCTCACCCTCTAAGCAAGCTGTTTTTTACTCTCCACACCCAGATGATGAAGTTTTATCATTTGGACCTATCGCATCTGAGCTATATGCATTAGGGCATGAATTAATTTTTGTGTTGTTAACCGCTGGATCAACCACAGTTGCAATAAAACTAATCAATGGCGAGTTGGCATCTCCTGGTAACGGAACGCGTTTCGCATTTAAAGGAATGAGAGATCCAAATAATTCTGGATACGCACCACTTACTCAAGCAGATGTTGGCAAAGCTAGAACTGTTGAATTTAAATCTGCAGCCGCAGAGCTTGGAGTTAAAAA
>WLSX01000021.1 GCA_009705675.1 Actinomycetota bacterium
GGTTCATCAACTTTTGCAACAAGCACTCTCAAATCTTGACGGAGTTTAAATTAAATGAAGACCCGCTTAGATGCCGAGTTAGTCCGGCGCGGATTGGCAAGATCGCGGGAAGCTGCAACTGATTTAATTGCAGCTGGAAATGTTTTGGTTACCGGTATTCCAGCTAGCAAAGCTGCAACCCAGGTGGATGCGCAAACTTCTATAACATTAAAAGATGATCATGCTGAGTTTGTCTCACGTGGTGGACATAAGTTAGCTGGCGCTCTAGATAATTTTTCAAAGCTTTTGGTAAGTGGTAAAACTGCATTAGATGCTGGGGCATCTACCGGCGGCTTTACCGATGTGTTATTAAAACGGGGAGCAAGCAAAGTTGTTGCAGTAGATGTTGGTTATGGCCAACTTGCTTGGGAGCTTCAAAAAGATATCCGAGTGAAAATTTTAGATCGAGTAAATGTTAGAAACTTAACCTCCGCTCAAGTTGGCGAAGAAATAGATTTAGTGGTGGCAGATCTTTCATTTATCTCACTTAAATTAGTGCTTCCGGCTCTAATCTCAGTTGCAAAAGAGGGCGCAGATTTTCTTATTATGGTCAAACCACAGTTTGAGGTTGGTAAGGAAAAACTGGGAGCCGGTGGTGTAGTGCGAGATGTTCACCTGCGGAAAGAAGCGGTAGTAGAGGTAGCAGATGCTGCTTTTGCGCTCACACTTGGCACACTTGGCGTAGTGGCCAGTCCACTTCCTGGTCCATCTGGCAATGTGGAGTACTTCCTGTGGTTACGAAAAGGCGCTCCTGCCTTATTAGAAGTAGATTTAGATCTTGCGATCGAGAAGGGGCCAGCATGAACAAGGTTGTTAAAAATGTTTTACTGGTTACTCACCCAACCCGACCAGAGGCGATCTCAACTGCAAATGAGCTGACGAAATTATTAACGGGCAAACAAATAAATGTTTTTGCCACGATTAAAACAGCTGGTGCTAATGATTTTAAATCTACTGCCCAGATTGATTTAGCAGTTGTTTTAGGTGGCGATGGCACAATGCTTCGCGCTGCTGAAATTTTCCGAGGTAAGCAGGTGCCAATTCTTGGTATCAATTTAGGCCATGTCGGCTTTTTAGCAGAAATTGAACGCCCATCTCTTACTGAGATAGTAGATGCAATAGCCTCTGGCACATTTTCAATTGAAGAGCGAATGAGCCTTAATTATCAATTACTGCGCGCAGGCAACGTGATTGAATCAGGCTGGGCGTTAAATGAGGTTTTAGTAGAGCGTAATGATCACCAGATGATTGATCTTTTTGTTCAAATTGATCACCGCCCGCTTTCTAGATGGTGGTGTGACGCCGTAATTTGCGCAACCCCAACCGGATCAACTGCGTACGCCTACTCAGCAGGTGGCCCAGTTGTATGGCCTGAGGTTGATGCGTTAGTACTTTTACCTCTTGCAGCTCACGCACTTTTCTCAAAACCTATGGTGGTATCTCCTCACTCAGAGATTGCAATTGATTTAGAGAGTGATTCAGCGGATTTAAATGCTGATGGAATTAGAAGAACTAAATTGCAGAAAAATGATCGAGTTGTTTTAACTAGCGATAAAGAAGATGTCCTACTGGCACATATCAAGCCAGCCACTTTTACTGATCGGATTGTTGCTAAATTTAAGTTGCCGGTTGAGGGTTGGCGTGGCGAGTAAGAAGGTTAGTAAAAGTACTTTAGAAGAGATTTCCATTCGTGGTCTTGGAGTAATCGAAAGCACAAATATCGAATTTAAAGCCGGCTTAACAGTATTAACTGGTGAAACTGGTGCTGGAAAGACAATGGTTCTAACAGCACTTGGTTTAGTGCTTGGAAGTAAAAGTGATTCTGATTTAGTACGGCAAGGACAAGAGCGGGCGGTGATTACTGGAAAGTTTGCAGTTCCTAAAGCTATTGCAGATTTGATAACTGAATCAGGTGGTGAGGTTGAAGATGAAAGCGTGGTTATAACTAGAACACTGAGCATCGCTGGAAAATCTCGGGTGTTAGTTGGTGGAGCAGTTAGTTCAACAACTGCAGTAAATCAATTTTCCCAAAGCCTTGTTGAAATCCACGCTCAATCATCTTCGTCAAAGTTAACAAAGCCTGCGGTAAGTCGCGAGCTACTAGATCGCTTTGCCGGCGTTGATCTAGCTGAGTATCAAGATATTTATAATCAGTATCAAGAGTTGATTGACCGAATAGCAGAGCTGCAATCCCAATTAAGTCAGCGGGATAAAGAGATGGCCCTACTCTCTGAGTTTGCTGGTGAGTTTGCCAAGCTTGCCCCAAAATCTGGTGAGTTATTACAGATTGAAAATGAAATTGCAAAGCTCGGTTCAGTTGAGCAGTTAAATCAGGCCGTTAGCGCCAGCCTTAATCTTTTAGAAGATGATGAAATTTCAGCGATTAACTTGCTGCAACAGATGCGAAAAAATCTTGATCAAGTTAGCGGCAAGGACAGTGAGTTAGACAAATTAATAGAGCGCTTTACTGAAACACTTCTGAATCTTTCAGATGTTGGCAGTGATTTAACTACATATCTTTCAAATCTTGAGGCGGATCCAAATCGATTTGCCACTCTGCAGGAGCGCAAAGCGTCTTTGAATTCTCTGCTTAAAAGGTATGGCAAGGGAAGTGAGCGAGATGCAGCCTTTGAACAATTAATTATTGACGGCCAAAATGCAAAGGCAAAAATGGCAGATTTATCTGGGGGAGATGAACGGGTTAAGGAGTTAGAAAAAGAGGCTGAGAAATTGTTTTCTCATCTAAAAACTCTTGCAATAGAAATTTCGAAGGATCGAAAAGCAAGTGCTGACAAGCTTGCAAAACTAGTTACAGATGAGATAAATAACCTAGCAATGCCAAACGCTAAGTTCGTAATTGAACAAAAGACGTCAGATAGCGGTAATCCAAAAAATTACACCAGCACCGGATTAGATGAGATCGCAATTTTATTTGCCGGACATGTTGGAGCTGCACCACTTTCACTAAGTAAGGTGGCAAGTGGCGGGGAACTATCTCGTGTGATGTTAGCGCTTGAGGTAGTAATTGCTGAGGCTGAACCAATTGGGACATATATTTTTGATGAGGTTGATGCTGGTGTTGGCGGAAAAGCTGCAGTTGAAGTTGGCCGGCGGCTTGCAAAGCTTGCAAAATCAGCACAAGTAATAGTTATTACTCACCTGCCACAGGTTGCAGTGTGGGCAGATAATCATTTAGTTGTAAAAAAGAATGAAAATGGTTTAGTAACACAAAGTGATGTGATTGAAATGAGTGAGTCGGATCGAAAAGTTGAAATCGCGCGAATGTTAAGCGGGCAGGAGGATTCAAAGACGGCGCAAGAACACGCAACTGAGTTATTAGCGATAGTTAGAAATTCATGATAATCTAGTCTTCCATGACCGCCAATCATGTGAGTAAACATATCTTTGTTACAGGTGGCGTCGCCTCAAGTTTAGGCAAAGGATTAACTGCTTCTAGTTTAGGCAGACTTCTACGCGCGCGGGGCCTTAGAGTAACGATGCAAAAGCTTGATCCATATTTAAATGTTGATCCAGGAACTATGAATCCATTCCAACATGGTGAGGTATTTGTTACCGATGATGGTGCTGAGACTGATTTAGATATCGGCCATTATGAGCGCTTCTTAGACACAAATCTGCATGGTTCTGCCAACATCACAACTGGTCAGATCTACTCTGCCGTGATTGCAAAAGAGCGCCGTGGTGAGTATTTAGGAGAGACTGTTCAAGTAATTCCACACATTACTAACCAAATTAAAGATGCGATGAAGGCAATGGCAGGCCCTGAGGTTGATGTGGTGATCACTGAGATTGGTGGCACAGTTGGTGATATTGAATCTCAACCATTTTTAGAGGCGGCTCGTCAAATACGCCAAGATGTTGGCCGCGATAATGTGTTTTACCTGCATGTTTCCTTAGTTCCCTATATGGGACCAGCTGGTGAATTAAAGACTAAACCAACCCAGCACAGCGTTTCAGCACTACGTTCTATTGGTATTTCACCCGATGCAATTGTGCTTAGGAGTGATCGTCAGATCCCAGATGCTGTTAAGAAGAAGATTTCACTTATGTGTGATGTTGATATTGAAGGAGTGGTCGCTGCTGTTGATGCACCATCAATCTATGACATTCCAAAGGTTTTATACTCAGAAGGATTGGATGAATTTGTTGTTAAGAGATTAGGGCTTAAGTGTAAGGATGTGGTTTGGGGCGAGTGGGCAGATCTACTAGATCGTGTTCACAACCCAAAGCATCAGGTAACTGTTGCGTTAGTTGGTAAATACATTGATTTACCAGATGCCTACCTATCAGTGACTGAAGCACTGCGTGCTGGCGGTTTTGCTAATTTTGCCAAAGTAAACATCAAATGGGTGCCAAGTGATAACTGTGCAACTGATAAAGATGCGGCGGCCAATCTAGGTGATGTGGATGCAATCTGTGTGCCCGGTGGCTTTGGAGTTCGTGGTATTGAAGGAAAGCTCGGCGCATTGAAATATGCTCGTGAGAATAAAATTCCAACACTTGGTTTATGCCTAGGTTTGCAGTGCATGGTAATTGAGGCTGCCCGTAATATTGCTGGAATTAAAGATGCTAACTCGGCTGAGTTTGATGAGAAGACAACAAATCCAGTTATCTCAACCATGAGTGACCAAATCGATATTGTTGCCGGTCACGGCCAGATGGGAGCCACGATGCGCCTTGGTTTGTATAAAGCAGATTTACTTGCTGGCTCTGTTGTTGCAGGTGTTTATGGAAAGAGCCAAATAAGTGAGCGCCATCGCCACCGATATGAGGTTAATAATAAATACCGTGAGCAATTGACTAAAACTGGCTTAGTTTTCTCTGGTCTGTCACCAGATAAAAATTTAGTTGAGTTTGTTGAGCTTCCAAAAGATGTTCATCCTTATTATGTCGGCACTCAAGCACACCCAGAGTTCCTTTCCAGACCGACCCGTGCTCATCCACTCTTTGCCGGATTGATTGCAGCTGCGATCGCAAAGCATGGCAAGTGATCATTTAGCTGATTTTTTCAATTACTTAACAATTGAAAAAGGCTTAGCTGTTAATACGGTTACTGCTTATAAGAGTGATTTAGAGCGATTTTTTCACTATTTATCGATAAATAAACTTTCATTAGAGCAGGTTAAATCCGAAAATTTAACCATGTATGTGGCATGGCTACGGGGGATGGGAAATACTGAGTTTCAGATTGGCGAATCAAGTATTGCTAGAAATGTAATAAGCCTTAGATCATATTTTTTTTACCTGTCCAAAGAGCATAAATATTATGATCCAACTACGAATTTTAAACCGCCTAAAATTCCTAAGCGTTTACCAAAAGCTTTATCGATTGAGCAGATTCTTAGTATTTTAAATATTGCAGGTGTTGACCAGATTTCACTTAGAGACAAAGCAATGCTTGAACTTTTATACTCAACTGGCGCCAGAGTTTCCGAGTTAATTAATTTAAACGCAGCAGATATTTCAACTGTTACTAGCGATAACCAAATTAGCACTACGGTGAAGTTAAAGGGCAAGGGTGGGAAGGAAAGAGTGGTCCCGATTGGCAGTTTTGCAGTTAAAGCAGTAAATGATTACTTAACTAGGTCACGACCAAATCTCGTAAAGGTTTCAACTCAAAGAGCACTATTTCTTAATCAACGAGGCGGCAGGTTAAGCCGGCAGAGTGCATGGAATGTTGTGGCAGCAAGTGCAGCTAGGGCTGGAGTTGGTGAGCAAGTAACGCCTCACTCAATGCGCCATTCTTTTGCTACACATTTATTAGATGGTGGTGCGGATATTAGAGTTGTGCAGGAGTTGTTAGGGCATGCATCAGTAACTACGACACAAATCTACACACTTATTACAATTGATCGGCTACGCGAGAGTTATAGCAGCGCGCATCCAAGGAGTAAGTAGTTTTACCGTCCGCGCAATCTACGAGCAATAATACTTTGATCACCCTTGGCTTCAAGGTCGGCGATAATTATTGATAGTGATTCTCTAACAATTCTGCCGCGATCAACTGCTAATCCAAGATCTCCACGAAGTGCCAGACGAGCTTGGTCTAAATCATAAAGTTCATCAGGAGAGAGATAAACAGTTATTTTCTCATCATGTTTTTCTCGGCCAGATGGTGCACGATCAAATGCATTAACCCTTCTTCTTGGAGTTTGGCGAACTGAATTTTTTGGTGTGGCAGCAGCAACTGGTGCTTGAGTTATCTCCTCCGAGTTTTCTCGTTGAGAAGGTACCGCACTCAGAGTGGCGGTATTTCTAAATAATTCATCAGCCCCAGGCAAACTTACGCGACGACTCATTTAGATCCTCCTCTTGCGATTAATTCTCTAGCTAAGCGACGATATGAAGCTGAGCCACTACTGCTACTTGCATAAGCTGTTACTGGCAGGCCTGCAACAGTTGATTCTGAAAATCTAACAGTTCGGGAAATGATGGTGTCAAAGACCTCATCAGGGAATTCCTTATCGATTAACTCAAGAACCTCACGTGAGTGGCTAGTTTTCTTTTCAAACATTGTTGCCAAAATTCCAAGAATTTCTAGCTCAGGATTTGTGTTCTCTTTAATCTTTTGTATTGTCTTTTTAACAAGGGATAGACCAAGAACTGCAAAGTACTCACACTCCATTGGGATAATAACCCCATTTGAAGCAGTCAGTGCATTAACAGTCAGTGTTCCAAGTGAAGGAGAGCAATCAATAAGGATCACATCGTATTTATCTAATACCGGGGCTAGCAATTTGCGAAGCTTATGTTCTTTTGCAATCTCAGAGACAAATGCTGCCTCTGCTGCTGCCAAATCCTCGTGTCCTCTTATGAAATCAAGGCCTGGGGTCGAGGACTTAAGAATGAAATCCTCTAGTTTTGCTTCAGAATCATTTAGTAAGTACCAGATAGAGCCATACTGCTCGCGCAGTGCAGTTCCTTTAATACCAAGACCAGTTGTCATAGATGCTTGCGAATCAAAATCAATAAGTAGTACTCGACGTCCTACCTCAGCTAAGGCTGCGCCTAAGTTAATAGCAGTAGTGGTTTTACCAACTCCACCCTTTTGATTAACAACTGATATAACTCTGGCATTTCCTGCCTCAGGTGTTTTAGTTGGCTCTGGGAAGTTTTGAAGTTTTTTACCCAAAACATCAGAGGTAGTTGCTAAGCCTTCTTCCCGAGTTTTAGAAAGGGCAGGCTTGTTTGTCGATTTAGCGTTATACCGAGAAGTCTGTCTAGCGTTTTTTGCCATGACCGCAACCTACGGTGGGGCATGTGCAAAGGCAAGGATGTGTGAAGTATCTTGTGCGCATGTCGCAAGATAATTTATCTACTACGCAGACGCCTGCTGCCTCAATAACCGATGGCAGAGTGGCTGGATTCTCCCTTCATCTAGTTAATTTTGATGGCCCATTTGATCTTCTGCTTCAACTTATCTCACGCCACAAGATGGATATCACCGAGATTGCACTCGGCGCCGTAACTGATGAGTTTATTTCATATATAAAACAGCTTGAAAACAGTGAAAATGGCTGGGATTTAGATAAAACTACTGAGTTTTTAGTTGTTGCGGCCACTCTTTTAGATTTAAAGGCAGCAAAGCTTCTGCCATCAGGGGAGATTGATGATGAAGCAGATCTAGCTCTGCTTGAGGCACGAGATCTTTTATTTGCCCGATTACTTCAGTACCGAGCATTTAA
>WLSX01000022.1 GCA_009705675.1 Actinomycetota bacterium
CCACAAGCAAGTGCAATTGGGAAAAACCACATTGGCACCATTGCCGGGAAATTAAATGGAGAAATAATTGCAACTGGACCAAGTGGTTGGCGAATTGAATAAACATCTACTCCAGTTGAAACCTCTTCTGAGAACCCACCTTTTAATAAATGGGGAATTCCGCAGGCAAACTCAACTACCTCAAGACCTCTAGTTACCTCACCGAGTGCATCACTTAAAACCTTGCCGTGCTCCTGTGTAATAGTTGCTGCAATTTTTTCTTTATTTTGATTAACTAACTCTCTAAATGCGAATAAAACCTGGGTTCGCTTAGTAAGTGAACTATGTCGCCAACTAACAAAAGCTTCAGTTGCAACTTTGACCGCCTTGTCAACAGTGGCTGATGTTGCAAACTCAACAGTTGCGCAAACTTGCCCGGTAGCCGGGTTAAATACTTCACCGCTCTTGTCGGACTTCTCACTTGCAACTGCGCCATTTATCCAATGTGAAATGCTTTTCATATCGCAACAATACTTCAGGTTTATCGCCTTCTCCACCCTGCTATGAAAACCTTTGCTTAAGTGATTAGATTGGCTATCAAAGCAAGGGATAAGGGAGTGTGGCGTGAGTACCCCAATTAATGACCCAGAGAAAGCGGCAAAAGTATTTGCTGACGATCGCGCAAATGTTTTTCACTCTTGGTCTGCCCAAGCTCAAATTTCACCAATAGCCATTGCAGGTGGAGCCGGATCATACTTTTGGGATTTTACTGGTAAAAAGTATTTAGATTTTTCCTGCCAACTAGTTTTTACAAACATTGGACATCAGCATCCTAAAGTTGTTGCTGCAATAAAGGAACAAGCAGATGTGCTGACCACCATCGCCCCTCAACATGCAAATGAAGCCCGCAATGAAGCAGCAAAAAGAATTCTTGAATTAGGCGGCGATAAGTTTAAAAAGGTTTTCTTTACTAATGCTGGAGCTGATGGAGTTGAAAACGCGATAAGAATGGCTCGTCTTCATACAAATAAACATAAGGTTCTTTCTACCTACCGTTCTTATCATGGCAATACTGGTTCTGCAATAAATGCAACTGGAGATCCAAGAAGGTTTCCAAATGAATTTGGATATGGACATGTGCACTTCTGGGGACCATATCTATATCGCACCGCTTTTTGGGCAACAAATGAGGCAGAGGAATCACAACGAGCATTAGAGCACTTAGAACAAACAATTATCTTTGAAGGTCCGAAAACAATTGCGGCAATATTAATTGAGTCAGTTCCTGGAACTGCTGGCGTATTAGTACCACCTGCCGGATATCTAGATGGACTACGTGCACTTTGCGATAAGTACGAAATTTTATGGATTGCAGATGAAGTAATGTCAGGTTTTGGTAGAACTGGTAAATGGTTTGGATATCAGCACTCTAAATCAACACCAGATTTAATTGTTTTCGCAAAAGGTGTTACCTCAGGTTATGTGCCACTTGGCGGCGTTGTGATCTCTGAGCCAATAGTTAAAACCTTTGATGAGCGAGTATTTCCAGGTGGTCTTACCTACTCTGGTCATCCACTTGCTTGTGCAACCGCTGTTGCCACAATTGATGTAATGAAGAGTGAAAAGATGGTTGAAAATGCAGCAATGATTGGTGAGAAGATTTTAGGCCCGGGATTACATGAGCTTGCTAAGAAACATCAAGTAATTGGTGACATAAGAGGGGCTGGAGTTTTTTGGGGTATTGATATGGTTACCGATCGTAAAACTCGTGAACCACTTGCACCATACGGTGCATCAAGTCCAAAGATGAACGAGATCGTGGCAGCATGTAAGAAGAATGGTCTTATGCCATTTAATAACTTCAATCGTATTCACATGGTTCCACCATGCAATATCAGCGAAAGCGATACTAAATTAGGGTTAGAGCTACTATCTAAATCCCTCACTGAGGTTGGTTTCTAATTCTTGTTTTAAAGTATCTAGCAGAATGTAGATAGTAATTATGGAAAAAATAGTGTTAAAAGATATTAATGAAGCACTTGCGCGAGTAAAAGATTTAGTTGATGCCAGTAATAAGCGAATTGTGATTGGAATAGTTGGAAAACCTGGGGCAGGTAAATCAACCTTGACCTCTCATTTAATTGGCAATTTACCAAAAGACAGTGCGGTGTTAATACCGATGGATGGATACCATTTAAGTAATAAGCAGTTATCTAATCTTGGAATTTCAGATCGCAAGGGCGCCTTTGATACCTTTGATTCAGATGGCTTTGTGAAACTACTTAGAAGAGTAAATAAAGAAGCTGATAAAGATATTTACTTCCCAGTTTTCTATCGCGAGATTGAAGAGTCATATGCAGCAGATGGAGTTGTACCAGCAAATACAAAATTGGTAATAACTGAGGGCAATTATTTACTTCTTGATAAAGGCGGCTGGGAGGCAGTTCGACAAGAACTTGATGAGGTTTGGTACATAGAGGTTGATGACAATTTAAGGTTAGATCGATTAACAAAAAGACACCAAAGTTATGGCAGAAACTATGACGAAGCATTTGCGTGGGCAAATGGCAGTGATGAACGAAATGCAGAGTTAGTTGCAAAAACTCGAGATAAAGCGGATGTAATAATAGAGATTAACTGATAGTAGTTCTAGCATCACAAATTAACGATTATTGTTTTCCACAATTTAGGAATTAGCTTATTTTGATCTTTTGAAATTAACTATAGTTGCCAAACATTTTATAAATTTGGAGAAAAATGAAAATAACTGAGCGCGCTACTAAATTATTTCTTAACCTGCAAAATCAATTAAATAAGTTTTTTCTTAACAAAAGTAGAGGTGATGTTCCCGGTTGGGTACTTGTAGTTTTGATGACCACCGCTTTGGTGACTGGGATCTGGTCAATCGCAGCACCAAAGCTGACCACAATCTTGCGCAACTCTTTAGATGCAATGGGCGGTATCAGGTAGTTGCGCAAGCTTTTATTTAATAAAAGTAGGGGATCGGTTGAATCGTTTATTACCGTAATTCCCCAGGTATTTATCTTTTTAGTAATGTTCCAACTTATTTTTATGCAATTTAGTGTTATGAGAGATTCAAATCTGTCGCAAGGTGAAGTAGCAAGGGCGGGGATCAGTGGTGAGAATAGTGAGTTTGAAAGCTATCAGTTAATTGGCGGTGGCTCTCTTTTAGTTGTAAATAAACAAAAATCTTTGAACAAGTTCATTGATTTTAACTACCAAGCAAATAAAAAAACAGTTGCAGTGGCCTTTGATGAAGAATCAATTAAGTAACAAAATTAGTGGTTCATCAGAAGGCTCTGCAATTGCTGAATTTTTGCTATTTACCCTGCCCTTCTTCACCGTTTTTCTATTACTTATAACTCAAATTCACAGCAAATCGATTTCATTGCTGGAGAGTAATAACTTAGCTAGGCAGTCGGTCAGAGCATTTGTAACTAGCCCAAATCAAGAGTTTGCAATGGCGAGGGCATATCAGGTGATTGAAATTTATAAATCTATGCAATCTCAACATAATGTGCAATCTAGGCCAATAAATTTAATTATCACCTGCCAAAGTTATCCATGTTTTTCACCTGGAAATAAGGTGAGTGCCACGGTCTCAATCGGAAGCTTAAGTAAATCTACCGCCAGCGAGTATGTTGATTTATGGCGATAGCTAAATTATTATCAAGTAGAAGTCGTGGTTCGCTAATTCCGCTATCTTTTGGATTCTTCCTAATTGCGATTTGTATAGCCTTTATCTCTATAAATATTTCATCAGCCTATGCTGTGAAGCGAGAACTAAATAACATTGGTGAAGCAGCGATAAATAAAGCAGCTCATTCAATAAACCTCTTCGCTTACTATGGCGAACTTAATCGCTACCAATCCCAAAAACGCGTACCCCTTGATTGCTATGTGGCAAATAATGAATTTGTTCGATTAATCCAAAATACAGATGTCTCCGGCAAAGAGATTAATATTGATAAATTTCAATGTGATTTATATGAGTTATCTGCTGAGATATCATTGAATGCAAGAATGCCAATTCAAATACCTTTTTTCCACCTTAGTAACTTGGATAATTTGAGGATCAGCACGATGATTGGGGCAAGTTCGAAAATACAACCCTAATTAGATTATCCTCTAGCCATGGCAGCCCGCGAGTATCAAGATGAGATATCAAAGATTGATATCACCTTGAAATCAATTGAGCAGGTTTTAAATCTGCCTAAATTAATTCAAAGTGCAGAAGAGCTTGAGAAGCAGGCAAGTGCACCAAATCTTTGGGATGATCCACAAGCAGCACAGGTAATAACGAGCAAGTTATCCAGAGCTCAATCAACTATTAATAAAATTGGTTCAATCCGTACTCGGTTAGATGATCTACCAGTAATGCTTGAACTTGCTGGGGCTGAAACTGATAAGGCTGCTGCATTTAAAGATATTGATAAAGAATTAGATGAACTTACTAAGATTATTAATGATCTTGAAGTTCAAACATTACTAAGCGGTGAGTATGACGAACGTGATGCCCTGATGACAATTAGATCAGAGGCCGGCGGAGTTGAAGCTGCTGATTGGGCCCAGATGCTTATGAGAATGTATTTTAGATTTTGCGAACGACATAATTACAAAATCGATGTATTAGAAACCTCTTACGCTGAAGAGGCTGGAATTAAATCAACTACTTTTCGAATTAGCGCACCATATGCCTATGGCCGGCTTTCGGTTGAACAAGGCACACATAGATTAGTTCGAATTTCACCATTTGATTCACAATCACGTCGTCACACATCTTTTGCCGGAGTTGAGGTTGTGCCAGTTGTTGAGCAAAGTGATCACATTGAAATAGAGGAAAAGGATTTAAGAGTTGATGTTTATCGCTCATCTGGTCCTGGTGGGCAAGGAGTTAATACCACCGACTCAGCGGTGCGAATTACTCATATACCATCGAACATTGTGGTTTCATGTCAAAATGAAAGATCACAAATCCAAAACCGGGCAACTGCAATGGCAGTATTGCAATCTAAATTATTAGAACGACGCAGATTAGAAGAGCGAGCAAAGATGGATGCATTAAAAGGAGATAACTCAGGTTCATGGGGAAATCAAATGCGATCATATGTGTTAGCTCCATATCAAATGGTTAAAGATTTGCGAACTGATTTTGAAGTTGGAAATCCATCTGCAGTGTTAGATGGTGATCTAGATGGATTTATTGAGGCTGGTATTAAATGGCGAAAAGAGCGCGAGTAATCTCACATTAAGCGGTAATTCTCAGCCTTTATTTATGGAAATTAGCGGTAAATAACCAAAGAATTGTGATTACTTATCTAAACTAGTATCAGTTAACATCAATGATCTACTGAAAGGCTTTGCCCTTGATTCGCTTTGAGAATGTAACCAAGATGTATCCACGTCAAGAAAAGGCAGCACTTGATGGCGTAAATCTTGAGATCGCTAAGGGTGAGTTTGTTTTCTTAGTTGGTCTATCAGGTTCTGGTAAATCTACCTTTTTAAGATTAGTACTTAGAGAAGAGCGGCCAACTGCAGGCGTTATTCATGTTGCTGGCAAAGAGTTAAATACCTTGGCAGATCATAAGGTTCCAGAGTTACGCCGCCAGGTTGGTACTGTATTTCAAGATTTTAGATTACTTCCAAATAAAACTGTCACAGAAAATGTTGCCTTTACATTGCATGTATTGGGTTATTCAGATAAACAAATCAGTCGAGAAGTGCCTGAGGTTTTAGAATTAGTAGGACTTGAAGAAAAAGGCGATCGTAAACCAAGTGAGTTATCGGGGGGAGAGCAACAACGTGTTGCAATTGCTAGAGCTTATGTTTCCCGGCCAACGATTTTAATTGCGGATGAGCCAACTGGAAACCTAGATCCAGCTACCTCAGTTGGAATTATGAAATTACTAGATCGAATTAATCGTGAGGGAACCACAGTTGTAATGGCAACCCATGACTCTGGCATTGTTGATCAGATGCGTAAACGGGTTATTGAATTAGAGGGTGGGCATGTAATCAGGGATCAAGCCCGTGGTGTTTATGGCTATACCGGTTAATCAACGGATTAAAAAGATAGGGTTATCAAATGCGCGCTAAGTTTGTAATGAGTGAGGTCGGAATTGGCCTACGACGAAATTTGACTATGACCTTTGCGGTAATGATTACTGTTGCTATCTCACTTACCTTGCTAGGTATTGGCTTACTTGCTAACTCACAGGTGCGAGTAATGAAGGATTATTGGTATGACAAAATCGAAGTTTCAATATTTTTATGTGGCTCACTCTCTGAAGGACAATCTTGTGCAAAGGGTGTTATAACAGCTGACCAAAAAATTGGTATTCAAAGAGATCTGCAAGCACTTCCAGTAGTTGAAAATGTTTATTATGAATCACAAAGTGAAGCATTTAAGCGTTTTCAAGAGAGATTTAAAGGTTCAGCAATTGCGCAAAATGTAACCCCAGATCAATTACCAGAATCTTTTAGAGTTAAGTTAAAAGATCCAACTAAATTCGCCGTAATTGAAAGTGCTTTCTCAGGCCGTCCCGGTGTTGATATCGTGCAGGATCAGCGAGCAATTCTTGAGAAGTTTTTCAGATTACTTGCAGTATTAAGAAATGGTGCATTAGCAATCGGTGCAGCATCAGTATTAACCGCCTCATTATTAATTAGCAATACCTTGCGGATCGCAGCCTTTAATCGAAGGCGGGAGACTGGGGTAATGAAATTAGTTGGAGCTTCAAGTTTTTCTATTCAGCTGCCATTTTTACTTGAAGGAATATTTGCTGCCCTTTCTGGCTGGATTGTTTCCACTGGGTTTCTGGCAGTCTTTAAAGCGGTTGTTGATTCAAAAGTGGCACCGCTTTTAACCTTTACTCAATTTTTCACTTGGAAAGATGTTTGGGTCGCCTCAGCCTGGTTACTTCTAACCGGCTTAGTTGTTTCAAGTGCAGCATCAGTATTGACTCTTCGTAAATACCTAAAGGTGTAACAACTACCTCACAACAGATTGGGGGTTGCTTGTGGTTAAAGAGCTTGGCAAGAAAGTAATTGCCCAAAATAAGAGCGCCCGCCATGATTACTTTATCGAAGAGGTTTATGAGTGCGGTTTAGTTTTAACCGGCACTGAGGTTAAATCATTAAGAGCCGGACGTGCTTCATTAACTGATGGTTATGCGATGGCAAAAGATGGTGAAATTTGGGTAAGTGGTATTCATATTCCTGAATATAACCAAGGTAGTTGGACTAACCATATGCCCCGTCGGGATCGTAAATTATTACTTCACAAACGAGAGATTGATCAAATTGCTGGTGTTATTAAGCAAGGTGGCTTAACTTTAGTTCCACTCTCTCTTTACTTTAAAGATGGCAAAGCAAAGGTTGAAATTGCTGTTGCAAAGGGTAAGAAAGCACACGATAAAAGGAATACGTTGATGGAACAACAGATGAGCCGTGAGACAGATCGTGAGTTATCAAGGCGTAAATCTGGAAAGAGTACTACCAGCGGTAAGCGCAAAAACTCTGATCAAGATTACGATTAGTAGTTGAATTAACAGTATTTAAAAATAGCCTGTAAAATAACTCCTTCAAACAACTAAATATTGAA
>WLSX01000023.1 GCA_009705675.1 Actinomycetota bacterium
CAACTAAATTTCAGTTTTGTCTGTTACAGCTGCCCATTTGGATCAAAATCTAACCGAACTACCTGACCTTCAGCGCCAGCGACTCCTAAATCAGAGCCATTTATGTTTACTTTGATTGCGCCAGCATTTCCAATTACGGCCTTAATCATTTTTGGATCATTAATGGTTACAACTTGCCCGAAAGCAATTTGACCATTAAACACACTTGCACCATCAGCATTTGTTAACCCCACCCAGCTATGACCATTAACACCAGTTAAAACAAGATTCACACCAGCTGGTACCGAGATCGTTGAAGTGTTCTCTTGAGTAGTTGGAGATTTTACTGAGACAGAATTAATGCCAGTACTTACAGCTGAAACATTGTTAACTGCAATTTGGGCAACAAAACCAATACTAAGTACAGCAGCTGATATTGAAGCAAGTGTGCCAAACTTCATACGCTTTTTTTCTTTTGGTCTATCGGCAACATTGTTCTCAGCAAGTCGATCAATTATTGGTCTGCTATCTGAAGTCTGCGCTGCTTCCATCTCTGCAACCAAAACATCTGCGTCAATATTTACAGATTTAGGCGTCTTAGCATTAAGAACTTTAGCGATTGATCTTATGTGTCCGCGAGCATATGCAATGCCACCGCAAATTTCTACTGAATTATTTTCTAAATCTCGAATTACCCCTGCTCTAATATTTGTCAGAGCTGAAATTTGTTCAACAGTTAAACCAGCAGTCTCGCGTGCTTGCTGTAGTGAAGATTTTTCTTCCATCAATTTAACCTGTCTTGCTCGGGGAGGATAAGGGTAGAACTCATGCCTTGCTTTAAGCAATAAATTTCGAGAAATCTTTGGGGGTCTTCGCGCCTGAAAATGGAAGATTTAAGGTTTCACCCGTTTTGTCACCCCAAATATGAACTGCTAATTGCCCTGAAGTGACTCCAGTACATCTGGCATTTGCTCTGCGTTAATCAAAACGGTTCTAGCTTTAGAACCTTCAGTTGGTCCAACGATGCCACGGCTTTCCATTAAATCCATAAGACGACCAGCTTTTGCAAATCCAATTCTTAACTTACGTTGCAACATCGAAGTAGAACCAAATTGAGTAGATACAACCAATTGCACAGCTTGCAATAGAAGATCGAGGTCATCACCGACATCATCAGTTACTAAATTGGATTTTACTGGTGCATTTAGATCAATTCTATAAACTGGTTGTAGTTGGCCTTTAACATGATTAACAACTGCTTCAATCTCACGTTCTGAAACATAAGCGCCTTGAATACGAACTGCCTTACTTGCTCCCATTGGCAAGAACAAGCCATCACCTTGACCGACTAATTTCTCTGCTCCTGGGGTATCCAAAATAACTCTTGAGTCAGCCAAGCTACTTGTTGCAAAGGACAACCGTGATGGCACATTTGCTTTGATTAAGCCAGTAACAATATCCACACTTGGCCGTTGCGTTGCAAGTACTAAGTGAATTCCAGCTGCTCTTGCTAATTGAGTAATACGAACAATTGATTCTTCAACTTCACGCGCTGCCACCATCATTAAATCTGCTAGCTCATCTACTATGACAAGTAAATATGGATATGGCTCTAAGGTTCGTTCACTTCCAGCTGGCTGCGTTACTTTGCCAGCCTTTACCGCTTTATTAAAGTCATCAATATGCCTAAATCCAAATACAGAAAGATCGTCATAACGCATCTCCATCTCACGCACTACCCAGGCTAAAACATCAGCTGCTTTTTTAGGGTTAGTAATAATTGGCGCAATTAAATGTGGCACACCTTCATAATTTGTTAATTCCACCCGTTTTGGATCAATCAGCACTAAGCGCACCTCATCAGGTGTTGCCCTCATTAAGATTGAAACAACCAATGAGTTAATCATGGATGATTTACCGGCACCAGTTGCACCTGCTACAAGTAGATGTGGCATCTTTGCTAAATTTGCACACAAGAATGAACCTTCAACATCTTTGCCTAATGCAATTAACATCGGATGCGGATCACTTGAAGAAACAGAGGATCTAAGCACATCCCCTAAAGCCACAATCTCACGATCAGAATTTGGAATCTCAATTCCTACCGCTGATTTACCAGGAATTGGCGAGAGAATTCTAATTTCACCACTTGCAACCGCGTATGCAATATTTTTTGAAAGCGCTGAAATAGCCTCTACTTTTACGCCATTTCCTAATTCAACTTCATACCGGGTAACAGTTGGTCCACGCATAAATCCAGTAACTTGTGCGTCAACATCAAATTGTTCAAAAACTTGCTTAAGTGCTGCCACAACAGTGTCATTTACTTTTGACTTACCTTTTGCTGCCGGCCCTCCCCTTAACAAATCTGCCGGAGGTAATTCATATTTTGTATCAGAAGACAAAAGAAGTTGTTGTGGGCGAGTACTCTCACGCTTGCTTGGCTTGATTACTGTTGGAACAGCTTGAGTAATCTCTTCAAAATCATCTAATTCAACTTCGTAATCTAGTTGTTGTGGCTCAAACTCTTGTACCAGATCCTTAACTAATGGAGTTTCAAATGGCGGACTCTCGCTAACTTCAAAATCCTCATCAACTAAACGCTCAGCTCTGCGCGCTCTGGCACTACTTATGCCAGCGCCACCCATTTTAAATAATTTACCTATCTGACCAATAACCTTTGAAAATGGGGTCTTGGTGATAACCAAAAGGCCAAAGATAAAAAATATAATCAGGATTGGAATTGCTAATATCTCAGTAACTAGCGCAACTAATCCGGTAGAAGTTGCATAACCAACCCAGCCACCACCGTCACGAATCGCCGTTGCACCAGTTCCAGTTGAGCCGTTAATAATATGCATCAATGCGGTAGTACTAATAAGGAGAAGTAAAGTACCAATCGTTATTCGGCCGATTTCATTTGACTCATCTGGAGTTTTAAAGAGCCGGTATGCAAAATAGATAAAAATAATTGGCACAAGATAAGCAAGCCGTCCAACACCGCCGAACAAAAATGCATGAATCGCTCTGCCCAAAAGATTGTCTAATTTAAACCATGTTCCAGATATTGCAATTAATGACAATATAAATATAAAGAAGGCTATTCCATCTCTTTGATGAGCAGGATCTAACTCTTTAGAGGATCTAAAAATAAATCGTATGGAATTGCCCAATATCTTTGATATCAAACGCCAAACCCAACTCAATCCACGCAGGATCGGAGCAAAAATAAAGCTGCTCTTTGAGTTTTTTTTCTTCTTTGCCATAAGAAGACAAGCCTAAAGAATAAGTTAAATACTTGGCCTAATCGGCACGCACTTTACTGAAAAAGTTAACTCAAATTGTTTTCTTAAACCTCAATTACTAGCGGAATGATCATCGGCTTACGACGATGCTCCTCCCCAACCCAGCTGCCAATTGTTCGGCGAACAACTTGAGAAAGTTGATGTGTGCCATTAAAGCCACCGGCAACCGCCTTACTCAACGCCTTCTCAATATCTCCCTTAACATCATCAAATAAAGTTTTATCTTCAGTAAAGCCTCTGGCGTGAATATCAGGTCCAGCAACAATTTTTCCGCTTTGTGAGTCAATTACAACTACTACCGAAATAAATCCTTCATCACCTAAAATTCTTCGATCTTTAAGTGAGCTTTCAGTAATCTCACCAACGCTTTGGCCGTCAACATAAACATAACCGCAAGGAACTGAACCCGATATATCTGCATGACCATTTGCCACATCGATAGTGATTCCATTTTCAGCAATAACAACGTTATGTTCAGATAATCCAGATTTCATTGCAAGATCAGCATTTGCTCTCATATGTCGCCATTCACCATGAACTGGTAGAACATTTTTTGGCTTTACTACTTCATAGCAATGTAATAACTCTCCAGCAGAAGCATGGCCAGAAACATGCACCATTGCATTTCCTTTATGAACTACATGTGCACCAAATCTGGTTAACTCATTAATTACTCTGTATACCGATTTCTCATTACCTGGAATCAATGATGATGCAAGTACTACCGTGTCACCTTTACCTACCTGGATCTCATGATCACCATTTGCAATTCGAGAGAGTGCAGCTAATGGCTCACCTTGTGAGCCAGTGCAAACTAATACAATCTTGTCTCCAAAACTATCAATATCTTTATAATCAACCACTAATCCAGTTGGAACTTTTAAATAACCTAAATCTTCTGCCAACTTCATATTTCTAACCATAGATCTGCCAACGTATGCCACCTTACGATTAGCCTCTTGTGCAGCATTTAATACCTGCTGAATTCGGTGAACATGGGAAGCAAATGATGTAACCACTACTCGGCGTGGAGTCCTAGCTATCGCCTCTTTAAGAGCTGGATAAATATCCTTCTCAGCCACAGTAAGTCCAGGCACATCAGCATTAGTTGAATCGACTAAAAATAGATCCACACCCTCTTTACCCAACCTAGCAAAAGTCTCTAGATCGGTAACTTTTCCATCAAGTGGCATCTTGTCCATTTTAAAATCACCAGTGTGTAAAACAACTCCAGCATCAGTTTTAATTGCAACCGCAAGTGAATCCGGAATTGAGTGATTAACAGTTACAAACTCAAGAGTGAATGGACCAACTTTTTCTATCTGTCCAGCTTTGACCTGTGTCATTGGCGCAGTAATTCTGCGCTCCTTTAATTTCGGTGTTACAAATGCAAGTGTTAATTGAGAGCCAATAATGCGAATATCACTTCGCTCTCTAAGTAGATATGGCACTGCTCCAATGTGATCTTCATGGCCATGAGTTAAAAAGATAGCCTCAATATCATTCATACGATCTTTAAGATAAGAAAAATCTGGCAGAATTAGATCAATTCCGGGTTGATCATCACCAGGAAATAAAACTCCGCAATCAACAATTAATAATCTTCCCTCATATTCAAATACGGTCATATTTCGACCGATCTCACCTAAGCCACCTAAGGCAACAATGCGAAGTGTTTTTTTAGCTAACTTTGACGGATATGGCAGACCAGGATGGGGATGATTCATTAATTTACTTTAATTTTACGCCACCAGCTTGTAGATCAACTTTTAACTGCGTAATTTGCGCATCAGTTGCATCAACAAGTGGCAATCTCGTAAACCCGCCCGGAAGACCCATTAAATTTAAAGCTGCTTTAGTAAGAATCGCACCTTGCGTGCGGAATGTTCCAGTAAATACTGGAAGTAGTTGCTGGTGAATCTCTAGAGCTTTATTTGAATTTCCAGAAAACCATGCATCCAACATTGCTTTCAACTCTGAACCAACTGTGTGGCCACAAACTGAGACAAAACCGACCGCACCAACTGAAAGTAGTGGCAGATTCAAAATATCATCACCAGAATAAACTGGAATTGATGACCTTTTTATCACCCAAGATGTTGCTGCTGGATTTCCTTTAGCATCTTTTAACGCTGCAATATTCTTATGCTCTGCTAATTTAACAATCGTATCTGACTCAATTTCAACTCCAGTTCTTCCTGGAATGTCATACATCATTACTGGAAGATCTGTTGCATCAGCCATTGCCCGAAAATGCGCTTCAATTCCAGCTTGTGGTGGTTTGTTGTAATAAGGAGTAACAACTAACAAACCATCAGCTCCAGCTTTAGCAGCTTGTTGCGCCTGCTCTACCGAGTGAGAGGTTTCATTATTTCCAGCTCCAGCAATAATTTTTACCTTATCGCCAACAACTTTTCGTACAACTTTAATTATCTGATCTTTTTCATCATCAGAGGTAGTTGGTGCCTCACCGGTTGTGCCATTAACTGCAATTCCATCATGGCCGGTTGCGACAAGGTGTGCGGCAATTTTTTCAACTCCCGCCCAATCAATCTCCCCGCTTTTTGTAAAGGGAGTAACCATCGCAGTAATTAATCTGCCAAATGGTGGAGTGATTTGCATGGCTTAAGGCTACCGCTTATTTACGGCGCTATGCGGCCAGATTTTTGGAATGCTCCGTAGGTAATCGGCATAAGTTTGGCGAACTCAGCTTCCATTTTCTCCGCCACCATCTCAATCTCCCGTTGTGGGTATGAAGGGAAATGAGAACCATCACGTGAAGTTCGAAGGGAAAGAAAATTCATTAATGCCCGAGCATTCATAGTTACATACATTGATGAATACAAAGTTACTGGCAATACCGCTCTAGCAACCTCTCTAGCAACACCAGCATCTAACATCTTCTGATAATTTTGATATGCCAAGACGCAAGTTTCTTTGATTGATTTAACGGTAATCTCATACTGTTCTGGTGTGCCATCAACAAATGTATAGGAGCCTGCTTTGCCAATCTGCACTAACTTTCGTTCTTTGCTAGGAATGTAGAAAACTGGTTTTAACTCCCGATACCTACCACTCTCTTCATTGTATGAAGCAATTCGATGTCGCATAAACTCTCTGAAAACAAAAATTGGAGCAGAGATAAAGAAAGTCATTGAGGTGTGTTCAAAAGGTGAACCGTGGCGCTCTCTTGCTAAGTAATTAATAAGTCCTTCAGATTTAGAGGCATCACCTCCAACATCTTCAAGTGATTTATCACCTGTAGTTGAAACCCGAGCTGCCCAAATTACATCTGCATCGCTTGCGCTAGATTTAACTAACTCAACCGACATATCCTCTCGAAAAATGATCTCATCGCTCATGGTTGCGACCCTATCTTTGGTAATTGATGATTGGCTGGATTAAAGTGTCGGCGTGTCAATAAATCCACGGTCAAACCCTGTAGATCGCACCGCCCTTAGCGTTGCTTTCACTGTTGGGCTTTATGGCGCCGCCTTTGGTGCCGCTGGTGTGACGGCAGGCTTTTCAATTCTTCAAACCTGTTTACTTTCATTGCTTCTATTCTCTGGTGCATCACAATTTGCCGTTGTTGGAATTATGGGAGCTGGTGGCGCAGCTATCAGTGCAATTGCCACTGCAACCTTGCTTGGATTTCGTAACGCACTTTATGGACTTCAGATGGCACCGATTTTAAAGGTTAAAGGATTTAAAAGAATTCTCTCTGCCCAAATAACAATCGATGAGTCAACTGCAGTTTCAACTTTGCAGGAAAATGATGCAGATAGAAAACGCGGTTTTTATATCACCGGTATTGGTGTTTATGTATTTTGGAACCTTTTTACTTTTCTAGGCGCACTAGGAGCAAGTGCAATCGGTAATCCATCGGTTTGGGGATTAGATGCAGCAGTTCCGGCCGCATTTTGTGGCCTAGTTTGGCCAAGACTTAAAAATAAAACTCAATTTATAGTTTCGGCTGCTGCAATCTCATGGGCTCTAATACTTACACCACTAACACCAGCAGGTGTACCGATTATTACAACAGTGCTTCTAGCCGTGATATTTGGGTGGAAAAAATGACCCAAATCTGGATTGCCGTTATCGGTGCAAGTGTTACTGCATTTTTAAATAAATATATTG
>WLSX01000024.1 GCA_009705675.1 Actinomycetota bacterium
ACTGGTACTTACTTTGGCGAAGATGATATTGAACGTGTTGAGGATGATTTCGGTCGCTAGTACAATTTCATAAACGGACGATTAGCGCAGCGGTAGCGTACTTCCTTGACATGGAAGGGGTCACTGGTTCGATCCCAGTATCGTCCACTTGATACAAATTATTCGGTAAGAATGTTCGTAAAAATAACTCTAGTTGTCTATGTCTTGGTAAATGGAAGTACTGTCCAAATCCATTGACACTGTTAACCGCCTTACCTACCCTTAAGGAGTGAAAAGCCTTAAACACATACTTTTTGCTCTATGCACTTTGATTGGGACTCTTCCTTTACAAGCAATAGCAATCGAAAATGGTACGTCTGCTTTAGGCAATCCGAGGGTAGTTAAGTTATATGTGGAAATGACGTCAGAAGATGGGTACAAATTTACAATTGGAGAATGTAGTGCCTGGCTTTATTCTCCACGACTAGTTTTTACCAATTCTCACTGTGTACACAACATAGATTTAAAGCCTCAGAAAGTTATATATGAAGCCTCACGGATGTCTGCCGGGTTACCAGGAACAGTAACAAACACCAAAATAGAACATACTAAGGCTTCCAAAATATTTACCTATGATACTTTTGAATGGTACGACGCAACTCCAGGCGGTACTTTAAGTTTTAAGAATGATTTTGCAATTCTGGTTTTAGAAAAATCTATGACTGGATTTCCTACAGCAAAGTTGGCTACTAAGGAGTATCTAGATAACGCACTAGCTAATAAGAGTTCTGTTTCTACTGCAGGATACGGCTATCAAAATTCTGACAGAGTTTATATAAACGGTACAGAGCCTAAATCTGCAAAATTCCAATTGATTCCATTCGCAGATGGTATGAAGAAGGTGAATGAGTTCAAGCAAAAATGGAATAGAACTTACTTCCAAGAGGATGTTATGTTCGCTAACATGCCAATTAATGGTGCTGCACCCTGCGATGGAGATTCTGGTTCTGGGTATTACTTTGAAGAAAATGGTATTTACACATATGCAGGTGCTGCTTACCCATTCTTTGGTGCCCCTAACTGTGGAGTAGAAACTTGGGGTTCTAGTGCGGTTGCCTCCTTCAGGCCCGTGTATAACGACCTTGCGTTAATTCAGCAGGCAGAGGCATACGTAAAAGCAAACCCTGAAAAAATACCAAAGCCAGTAATCAAAACTATTACTTGTATTAAAAGCAAGATAAGCAAAACTGTTAAAGGCACTAATCCTGTTTGTCCAAAAGGTTATACAGACTCCTCAAAGATTGTTGTGAAGGCTGTAGAAGGTAAAACATGCGCTGAGTTTGGACAGTTATCAGGATCGCTAACTTGCGCAACTTTTGAGGGGGAAAGAAAATGGATAGCTATAACAATAGAAAACGGTATAGACGGAAGACCTGTAGCGGGAACTAAATGCTACAGAGACGGCTTATCCGCTACAGGGTATGACTTGGGCAAAAAATTGGTTGCTCTACTTTGCACATACAAAAACTCCCCTGGAGCATTTCCTGGTTGGACTACCGCAAATTAACCATAATTTGTATTAACCATTTATCGTTCACAAATTACTGCTCCTGTAAGATATCTAGGTGAGTTCAAATCTAAATGATCGTGATGCAGCTTGGGTTTCACAATTCTTAGCATCCCGTAGATCAACTCGTGATTTTCTGCCAACCCCAGTTCCACAAGAGATTATCGATCAAATTTTGACCGATGCATTAACTTCACCAAGTTGGTCTAATACTCGCCCATTTAAAATTGCAGTTACAACCGGTGAGGTTAGAGATCGGATAAGTAATGAATTTTTATCTAGATGGAACGTGCTCTCAAAAATAATGCGTAAAGGTATTAGAAATAAGCTGCGCCTTATTTTCACCCGTTACGGCCTACCAACTAGCAACCGAAGCATTGTTAAACCATATGTAAAAGAGCTAAGACCTAGAGCCCAACGTGTAGGCAAAGAGCTATATGAATTATTTGGCGTTAAAAGAGGTGACCGAGATGCAAGAGATAAGCAATGGGGTAAAAACTACTCATTCTTTGGCGCACCAGTTGAGATGTTTATCTATATTCACAAAAGCCTTCATATATATGCCGCCTCTGATGCCGGTCTTATGATGGAAAATTTGATGCTCTCTGCTCATGGTTTTGGACTTGGCACCTGCGCTCAAGGAGCAGTCAATATTTGGGATGATGTTGTTAGAAGAGAGTTTGAAATTCCAAAGGATTACCGCTTGCTTTGCGGAATGGCGATCGGATACCCAAGTGATTCACCGGTTAACTCCTTTAAGGCAAACCGCATAGGAGTAGATGAGATTTTGTTCAAACCTAAGAATAGAAAGTAAGTTCACGGTATGCCACCAAAAGATTCCAGCAGAGAGTCCCACTTTCCAGCAATAGAGAAAAAGTATGGCGAATCAATGAAGTATTGGTTTGCAGTTATGAAAAAGGTTAAAGGCAAAAAATACCCCGAGCAGATTGCTCACCTACGGGAGAATTACGGCTTCTCTCAAGCCCATGCCAACGCATTGGTGATGTACTCCAGAGGCTCAAAATCTTCAAAGAGATTTGATAAACCAAGTGATTACTACAAAACCATTGATCCAAAACAAGTGAAAACTATTAAAGCTATTTTTAAGGCAATTACTAAGAAATATCCAAAATTAGAGCTAGTAATAGCTTGGAATCAACCAATGTTAAAGGTTGATACCCGGTATGTATTTGGGGTTTCCGTTACGAAGAAATACATACTCATGGCTCCTTGGAGCACTAAAGTAATAAAACAATTTATGCCGAAACTTGCCGATTACACAGTTAATAAGAAAACAATTGCTATTCCTAATGACTGGAAAGTGGATGAAAAACTTCTTCAGCAGATGATTAAAGCAAGATTAGCTGAGTAATTAGATCTGACTCTTCCACTCATCTTTTAAAACTGCAAACAGGTGAGCACTTGTCCACTCTCCTTTAAACCATTCATCTTTTTGATAGGTAGCCTCTAATCTTAAGTTAAGCCGCTGGGCTAATTTAATTGACTCAGCATTTCTTATATCTATATAAGCAATTACTCTATGAAAATCATGATCTACAAAAGCTGAATTAATTAAGGCCCTCGTGGCCTCTGTTGCATAGCCCTGTCCTTGCATTTTTGAATTAATTACCCAACCAACCTCAGCCCGTTTATGTTCCTTTGATATGTAATTCAAATTTCCCTGCCCTATTACTTTGCCAGTTTCTTTTACTTCCCAGACATAATTTAAGTAATCACCAGCATTATCAAACTTAATATCCTTCAAAACCTTCTCAACCGCCTCTTTCACTTGTTCATTTGTTCTAGCTGGCCAAGGAATATATTTAACGGTTTCTGGATCAGATTGATACTCATATAAATCATTCACATCACTTAGTACCATTGGTCGCAAAATCAACCGCTCTGTAGTAATTATTTTTTGAATGCTCAATTTATTTAACAAACTCACTTAGAACAATTTTCTTCATGCTACGCAGGGCTTGCCAATTCTTACCTGCAATTTCTGGATTTGAATTACCTAGATACTCACCCATTTGTATTGGCGTAATCTGCCAACTTACCCCCCACTTATCTTTACACCAACCGCATTGGCCAGCCTCGCCCTCTTTAGTTATTGCATCCCACAATCGATCAACCTCTGCTTGGCCATCACATTGAATTGATAAAGAGATTGACTCATTAAACTTTGGACCACCTTCAATAGACATTCCAATAAATTCATGGTCAAAGATGGTGAAATCAGCGGTGAAAAGCGGAGCACCAGGTTGCATCCGATTCTCTTCACGAACAACAACATCCCGAAAGGTTGCCTTATAAAAATTAAGTGCTTCTTCTAGATCATTTTGGAACCAGAGAAAAGTCCTTAGTTTTGAAGGTGTACTCATTATTTAATCCTATCCTCAATTAATGGATAGACAAAAGCAATCACAAAATTTATTTCAAAAGAGCTAACGCTTGATTAATGATTTCTTTGCGATAACTCTCGCCTAACGAAATGTGCCCATGACCTGGTACAAAATTTAATTTTGCAGTTGGAATATGTTTTGCAAGCCATTCACTATGAGACTTTGGCACCATAAAATCATCATCACCTTGCCACACTAAAATTGGCTTATTAATTTTTGCTAATTCAAACCCAAATGGCTGCACAAATGCTAAGTCATCATCTTGCCATCCGTAGTAACTAACCGATAGTGACCTGCGAAATGAAGCGGCATCTTGCTCGGCAACCTCAGGTGTTAATGCTTTTTTATCAGCCTCACCAATTAAGCCACCAAATGATGTAATTAAATCCGCACCGGTAACATTTTTAAATGCTGGAGTATTTTTAATCATCCACTCTTCAATACTTGCCTCACCAGCTAAGGCTGCGCCAAACTCTTCATGATTTTCTGGCCCCATACCTTGCAAAAAATCTAAATCACTATTACCCCACTCCCCAACGCCAGCAAGAGTAATTGCACCAACAGATCGCCGGTCTCTACTCATATTTATTGCATGGGGTCCGCCACCTGACCAGCCAATTGAAATAAATTTTTCAATTCCAAAAAAATCTAATAATTGTGATTGATCGTCCATGTCAGCTGCCACAGTTCTCCCCCGACGCCGATCACTTAAACCATAACCAGGCCTACTTGCTGCGATCGCTTTAACGCCAGTTATCCCCTTAAACCATTTTTGCCACAAGGTACAGTCACTTGGTGTGCCATGGTGAAATAAAATCGCACTTTTACTATCAGAGTCATTTGTAATGTAATCAAGGGATCGACCATCTTTAAGTTTGAGAATGGCCATTAGATTCCTTTTTTACTTAAAAACTTTGTAATTCGCTCTTTACCTTTATTCATAATCTCAGGTCCATGAGTGAATGCTGCATGCTTAAAATCTAGGTCAACAAATCTTTTTGCAGTTTGCTGAGATTGTAGATAATCAACACAAAACCCACTCAAGGACCAAGCCAAGCGCGATGTCATATTAAAGATTGAATCACCAGTAATAAGTGTTTTGCTCTCAAGATGAAGTAATGAAATATGACCTTCGGTATGGCCTGGCGTGTGGATCACCTTTAGACCACCTGCAGTATCAAGCAAATCACCATCTTTTAACTCTTTATTAACTTTAAAAGGAGTGTATTTGCTCGCCGGCATTCGAGACATAAGTTTTCCAGAAACTGTTCTAGTATCAACCTTAGGTGTTGCACCACGTTCTGGATATGAACTGTCCGCTTCATGCATAGAAACTGATTTTGGATTGCTTAGCTCAATCATCTTCGCTGCTCCACCAATATGATCATCATGGGCGTGAGTAAGAATAATGTTTTCAACATCCTTTGGATGCTTACCAATGCTGGCAAGGCCTGCAACTATTTTGGCAGGTGCCTTATTCAAACCACAATCTACTAAGGTAACCGAACCATCATTATTTATAAATGCATAAGAATTAATAAATGGTCCAAGGGTTGGAATCCGGTATAGATTGCTTGCTAATTGAACTGCTTTACCCAACTAATTCACCACACATTCTCTCAAAAGCTAAAGTATGAGCATCAACATCTGCATCTGTCGTATCAGGAGATATTAATGCCATATTGTGAAAAGGAGTGATTAAAAATCCATCATTTAACATTCGAAGGTGAATAAATTGTTCAAGTTCAAAATCTCCAGCATCAGCTGCCTCACGACCTGTCTTAGGAGTTGTCTGGCTAAACATGTATTCTGCCCGTGCTCCAAGCCGGTTTACCGTCCAAGGTAATTGATACTTTTGAATTGTTTTTTCAACTCCATCAGCCCACCTATTTCCAAGCTTTATCATTCGATCAAAGTTTTCTTTGGTTAACACCTTACTTAAAGTCGCTTTCATTGCTGCAAGTGATAACGCATTTGCAGCAAGTGTGCCACCGATACCGCCAGTATCAATAACCTCTAGTTCTACTAATTTTTTAATTGAATCTGCAACTGCTTGACTCATACCAAATGCGCCAGTTGGAAATCCACCACCAATTGCTTTACCAATTGTTAGAAAATCAGGTGCAAGTCCTAACTCACCAGTCATACCACCAGGGCCAACTGAAATTGTGTGGGTCTCATCAATTATCAACATAGCGCCAAACTCTTTAGCTAATTTTTCAACTCCTTTTAAATACCCATCAATCGGAAGCACAATGCCAACATTTGTCATCGCTGGCTCCATCAAAATAGCTGCTACATCATCATTGGCAAGTGCTTTTTTCATGGCCGCAAGATTATTAAAGGGAACTACCCGAGTTGTTAAATCTAAATCAACCGGTGCGCCAATATTTCCCTCTCTGGCAACTGTCTTTCCTTTTTTATCTAAGGTGGCAAAGGTTTCATCAACACTTCCGTGGTAACAGCGATCAATTACGATAATTTTTGATTTACCGGTAATTAACCGTGAGTATCTAATTACATGTCGATTTGCATCAGTAGCTGAAACGGTAAATTGCCAAAGTGGTAATTTAAATCTCGCGGCTAAATCAGCTGAAACAACGGCGGCATCCTTTGTTGGCAGCATTGCTGATAATCCCCGGCCAACCTGTTCTCTAATTGCAGTAACTGTGGCTTCAGGTGAATGGCCAGTCATTGAACCGGTATCACCTAAGCAAAAATCAATATAGGTATTGCCATCAACATCTACAAAGGTTGCACCCTTTGCCTCTTCTACAAATACTGGATAAGCACCGGGCCACTTAGACATCCATGACATTGGTACTCCGCCTGGCATAGATAACTTAGCGCTCTCAAATAATTCACCGCTTTTTGGATGAGCATCAAGAAATCTCTGCTCTTCAATTGCCATAAGTTCAGCAAGGCGGGTGCGATCAATCATGGTCAAAACCTACTAGTAAGCAATTAATAAACCCACCAACTGCTTACATCACAGGTAGAGCAGCAAGTGCTGCTTCAAAATCCTTATCTGTTAATACTGAATCAACCATATTTCCATTTAAGAATTGATCATAAGCAGCTAAATCAAAGTGACC
>WLSX01000025.1 GCA_009705675.1 Actinomycetota bacterium
ATTCTAAGTAGATGCTTAAGAAGTGGGTGCTTAGTCTTAGCAGCTAACCATTCCAAACTTTCAGCATCTGTGGTAAACCCAGTCTTAATTTTCTTAGTTTTTGGCAACTTTAGTTCATCAAATAGAACTACTTGAAGTTGTTTAGGTGAACCAACATTAAATTCGTGTCCTGCTTCCCGGTATGCACCAACTGTTTCATCTGCAACAATTTTAGAAAAATGCTTTGACAGTTGCGCCAATTTTTGTGCATCAACCGCAATTCCGGTCTCTTCCATCGTTGAAAGTAGAACCAAGGTTGGTTGCTCCAAATCACGATAAAGATCACCCATAGATTTAGATTTGATCTCAGAATCAAGCTCTCTTTGCAGCGTAAATATCCAAGCGGCGCTCTTTGGATCGAATGTAGAAAAAAGATCATCACTAGAAGCAGATACACCCAGCAAACGCTCTGCAAGATCAATTAAGCCAAGATTCCTACTTCCAGGATTGATTAGATAAGCCAGTAGTTCAATATCTGCAGTAAGCCCTGCCATTTTTAGTTTTTTAATCGGATATTTTGCACCATGAACATACTTTGGAATATTGGGATCTGATATCCAATCGCCAATTTTACTTTCGCTAATACTGAAAACCTCACTTTCGCTGATTGCAACAGAATAAGATATAAGATTTCCTTCTATAACTTCACATGAAATAGCAATAGGTTCTTTTCTGCCTTTAAGATTTGCATCTAACTTATTTGAATCGATCCTATTAACAGATATCTCAATTTCTTTAGATTCACTACCACCAACTTGCGGCAATGATTTGAGCCGTTCTTTCAGAGCACGAATCTCTAGTTTTTCAAAAAATAAACCTGTTACATTTGCATCAAAACCTAACCAGGTTAAGTCTTCAACACCTGATGGTAATTTAACATCATCTAGTAAGTGTGTTAGCTCTCGATTTAACTTAACTACTTCAATATTTGCTCGCAAGGAATCGCCAACTTTCCCAGTAATCTCTTTAGATTTTTCTAGTAATTTTTCAAGCGAACCATAATCAACGATCCATTTAGTCGCAGTTTTTTCGCCAACACCTGGAACAGATGGCAAATTATCACTTGGGTCTCCCCGCAATGCCGCAAAATCTGGATACTGCGCCGGGGTTAAACCGTATTTTTCCAAGACCGCATCAGGTGTCATACGTGACATTTCAGTTACACCCTTCTTTGGGTATAAGACCGTAGTTTTTTTATTTACTAATTGAAATGAATCACGATCTCCTGTACAAATCAAAGTATCAAAACCTTTTAACTCTGCAGCCTTTGCAAGTGTCGCAATAATGTCATCAGCCTCAAAACCTTCAACCTCAAAATGTTTAATTCCAAAGGAATCGATCATTTCGTTAATATGAGACATTTGTGATCTAAATTCATCAGGTGTACTAGCTCTGTTTGCTTTGTATTCTGGAAATCTCTCAGTTCTGAAAGTCTTACGAGAAACGTCAAATGCAACCGCTATATGCGTAGGTTTTTCTTCCTTTATTAAATTAATTAACATTGATGCAAATCCATATATAGCATTTGTTGGCTGTCCAGCAGAGGTTTTAAAATTTTCAACTGGTAATGCATAAAAAGCACGGTAAGCCATGGAATGCCCATCGATTAGTAATAAACGCTTCTGACTAGCACCCATATTGGGATTCTAATTCCTATTCAGGTTAAACTTCGGACATGACCGATTTCCTAGAAGTAATTCGTGAGCGAGGTTCTGGCGCCCTTGATAAGAAAATGGGCATTCAGATAATTGAGGCATCTCCAAACAGGTTAGTTGGCACTATGCCGGTTGAAGGTAATACTCAACCGATTGGGTTACTCCATGGTGGGGCGAATGTTGTACTTGCTGAAAGTCTTGGCTCAATCGGAACTCAACTTCATGCTGGGCCTAATCGAAGAATTGTTGGCGTAGATATAAATGCAACACATCATAAATCTGCTACATCTGGAGTAGTAACTGCGGTTGCAACTGCGGTTACTTTAGGAAAAACACTTTGTTGTTATGAAGTAGAAATCACTAACGACAAAGGTGAGCGAACATGTAGTGCCCGTATTACTTGTTTGATTCTGGCCGAACGGTAAAACTAGCCACCTAGATAAGCTTTTGTAACCTCATCATTTGAAATTAAGTCCTTTGCTTTTCCACTCATCTTAATTGAGCCAGACTCAAGAACATATGCACGGTCTGCAACATTTAAAGCTGCTAGTGCATTCTGCTCAACTAATAAAATTGTAGTTCCCTGCTTGTTAATTTTCTCAATAGTTTCAAAGATCATCTCAACTAGTACTGGTGCAAGTCCCATTGAAGGTTCATCCAGTAGCAATAATTTTGGTGAACCCATTAGTGCTCTACCCACCGCAAGCATCTGTTGCTCGCCACCTGACATTGTGCCAGCCTTTTGATCGATTCTCTCTTGCAATCTAGGGAATAACTCAAGAACTCTTTGACGATCATTAGCGATCTCATTTTTATCATTACGCAAGAATGCACCAAGATCCAAGTTCTCGTCCACAGTCATTTTCGGAAATATTCTTCTTCCCTCAGGTGATTGGCAAATACCTTTTGCCACAATCTCATGGCCTTCAACACCATCAATTCTTTCGCCATTGAAAGTTATCGAACCAGAGCGAGGCTTTAAAATTCCAGAGATTGCTCTAAGTGTTGTTGACTTGCCGGCACCATTTGAACCAATCAAAGTAACAATTTCTCCTTGATTTACTTCAAGGGAAATACCTTTAATCGCTTTAATATTTCCGTAGGCAACCTCTAAGTTTTCAATTTTTAACATTATTTACCACTCTCAGCTGATTTACCAAGATAAGCCTCAATAACTCGTTTGTTGGATTTAATCTCAGCAGGAGTTCCTTCGGCAATCTTTTGACCACGATCTAATACAGTGATTCGCTCAGAAACCTTCATAACAACTGACATGTCATGCTCAATTAACAATATTGAAACATCTTTTTCATCCCTAACTCGATACACGAAATCTACGAATGTTTTAGATTCTTGTGGATTCATACCTGCTGTTGGCTCATCCAAAAGCAATACTTTTGGCTTTAACGCTAGCGCACGAGCAACTTCAAGACGCCGTTGATCTCCATAGGAAAGATTTCTTGCAAATTGGTCAGCAGTACTTCCAATACCTACGAACTCAAGCAACTCTCTTGCTGTTTTCTTTGATTCACGCTCTTCTGTCCGCTGCTTCTTGGTACCGAGGATCGTGCTAATAATTCCAGATTTTAAGTGTGAGTGCATTGCAACCATTACATTTTCTTCAGCCGTCATAAGACCAAATAAGCGAATATTCTGAAAAGTTCGTGCTACGCCAGCTTGTGCAATTTTGTGCGGTGGCTTTGCAGTAATATTTTTATCATCAAAAGTTACAGTTCCACTTGTTGGTTTATACAGCCCAGTTAAAACATTGAAGAAAGTTGTTTTTCCGGCACCATTAGGTCCAATTAGTGAAACAACTCCGCCTGTTGGAATATCAAATGAAACATCATCAACAGCAACTAAGCCACCAAATTTAACTGAAATATTATCTGCCTGTAATACTGATTTAGTCATTATTAATGACCTCCAATATTTGAGGTCGAATCATCTGCTTCATGCAGGATTTGTTTTAGTCGAGATTCAGGTAGAAGACCTTCTCGCTTGTAAAGCATCATAAAGATCAAAATTCCACCAAAAAGCAAGAAGTTATAGGAAGGGAAATTGATATTAGTTCCTAATGCACTATTAACGGTTTCACCAAAAGCAGGTAAACCTGTTGAGTTAACCCAAGCAATTGAAAGTGCGCCAACGATTACTCCCCAAACATTTCCCATACCGCCTAGTACAACCATTGCAAGTAATATGATCGAAATTGCAAAGCTAAAGCGATCAGCGAAAACACCATTTACGTGAGTTGCAAATGCGACACCGCCGATACCGCCAGAAAATGCGCCAACAGCATAAGCAGCTAATTTAGATCGCATTAATGGCACACCCATCATCGAAGCTGCTAGCTCATCCTCACGGATGGCAAGCCAGGCTCTGCCTAATCTTCCACTTCTAATTCGAAGTGAAATGAAAACCATTAAAGCTGCAAGTGAAACAAATATTAAGTATTTCCAATCTAAATCAAAAGGTCCAAGCTTTTTCCCAAATAATCCAATATTGTCCACTGGAGAAATACCTTTTGAGCCATTTGAAAGATTAAACCCACCAATATTTTCACCATTATAAAAAATCTGCGGAATAATCTCTCCAAAACCAAGTGTTACTAGAGCTAGGTAATCACTCTTTAATCGCAGTGTAGGTGCACCAATAATTACGCCAAATGCTGCACAAATTAAAGCACCGATAAATAAGACCGCCCAAAAACTAAGGTGAATTCCAGGTTGCTCAGCAGGAGCCATAGATCCAATATGGATATTAACTTGGTGAAAGAAGTCTGACATAAACCAACCGGCGCAATATCCACCAATTGCCCAAAAAGCTACAAAACCTAGGTCAAGTAATCCGGCGTAGCCAACTACGATATTTAAGCCGAGTGCACAAATCACCCAAACCAAAGATTCATTTACAGTGGTAGCTGGCAACCATTTTTGGAAAAAATCTGCAACTGCATAAGGAAGCTTATCAACGATGAAAGCATAGAAAATCCAAATTGCAACAGCCGCAATTGTGAAACCTCGAATCCATTTGCCCTGATCGAATCCTTTGGTAATTGGTTTTTTACTCTTAGCAGATTTTTTCAATTTAATTGTAGGAAATTTCATATTAAACCTTCTCAACCATCGGCTTGCCAAGCAAACCTGTAGGTCTAAATACCATCAATAAAATAAGAATTGTAAATACCACTGTTTGTGACCACTGTTGACCAAGACCAATTGGTAGTCCGTCATTCAAGCCTTGAACTAATCCAATAAGAATTGCACCTAATACTGCGCCAGATAGATTACCAATTCCACCTAAAACTGCAGATGTAAAAGCAATTAAGCCAAGCTGGTATCCAAGGTTGTAATTTGTAACACCGCGTGTTTGTTGAAATAAAAGTCCAGCCGCTCCTGCTAATGCCCCGCCTAATGCAAATGTGAAAGCAATTGTTTTATTAACATCAATTCCCATCAGCCTTGCAGCATCAGCATCTTGGGCTGTTGCTCTCATTGCCTTTCCACGTCTTGTTTTAGTGACAATAAATGTCATAAGTATCAGCAATGGAATTGTGACTGCAAATGAAATAATCGTTGTGTAGGGAATATGGACTCCGGAGATAACAAACTCACCAGCAGGTAGTACTGAGTTCCAAGTTCTAGGACCAGACCCATTCCAACGCATACCAATGAATTGAATAATAAATGAAACGCCTACTGCAGTAATCAGCGGAGCTAACTTTGGAGCTCTACGCAATCTGCGGTAAGCAAAACGCTCAATTGCAACATTTATAGTTGCACAAAAACCCATCACTGCTATTAAGCAGAGAAAGAAAACTCCATATCCGGTGGTAGATGGAGTTTCCTGGCCAAACCAAACCGAAATAAAGGTGGCGGCAAATAAGCCACCAAGCATAAATAAATCACCATGTGCAAAGTTGATTAATTCAATAATTCCATAAACTAATGTGTATCCGAGCGCAATAAGCGCGTACAAAACTCCATTACTAATTCCAATTACGCTTGCTTGGAAAAACTGTGATGGGGATTTAACAAGATTTACCGCGAGCCAAAAAAATACTAATCCGATAATTATTGAGGCAGCGCTTCGTTCAATCAAAAGCCGGGCAGAAAAACGTGACGAACTATTTGCCATATTCGTTACCGCCCTCCTATAAATCTGGTAAATCTCTGGCAATACTATGCGAAACGGGGGCGCTTTAACACGCCCCCGCAACGCTACCTAACCTCAGTTTCCTGAGAGTTTAGATTACTTCTGAACTGTCCAAGCCTTCAAAGTGGTCTCTTTCTTGTCTTTAACCACTTCGATGGTGATATCAATAGCTGTTGTATCACCTGTTGCTGGATCAATTGTTAGTTCCTTACCAAGTACTGATTCATCAGCTGAAACGCTAATTCCAGCACCGGTGAATACAGCGTCACGAACACCCTTGCGAGTTCCGTCAGATGCAGCAATTGCCTTCAAGATAACTTGAACAGCAGCTACACCGTAAATTGGGTATGAACCAACTGGATCTTTACCGTACTTCGCCTTGTAGTCTGAAACAAACTTTGCACCAGCACCATTTGGGTTGTTGGCAAGCAAAAGATCTGTTGAAAGACCTGCGAATGAAAGGTATGCACCTTGTGCCTCAGGAAGTTCATTGAACTCTGGGTATCCGGTGAAACCATCTGGACCCATCAACTTAACCTTAGTGTTATCGCCAAGAATCTTGACTTTATCCTTAGTTAATTGACCGCCGTTGTTATCAAAGATTCCTGCAAAGTAAACCATATCTGGCTTAAGTGCTTTGATCTTTGTGAAAAGTGCTGAGTAGTCAGTCTGCTTCTTGTCCCAACCTTCGCCGTAAGCATTAGGAGAAAGAACCTTGATTCCCTGCTTCTTTGCCTCAGTTGTGAATGCTTGACCAACACCTTGACCGTAGGTCTCAGTGTCATTAAGAACGTATACAGACTTAACCTTTAGGTCTTGAGCTGCGAATTGAGCTGCTGCTGCACCTTGGTTGTCATCAGTTGTACATACACGAGCGTATGAACGGTTACCAGTTGGGAAATACTTCTCTGGCTCTCCTTCATTCCACTTCTTTGTAAGACCTGGGTTTGTGTTTGCGTTTGAGATCATAAGCATTGGACCATCTGGAGCTTGGTTCAATACAGGAGAAATAATCTTTGCGCAGCCTGAGTTGTAAGTTCCCATTACGGCAACTTCCTTCTTATTAGCTACGTGATCTTGTGCGTTAGCAGCACACTTAGCATCATCCCATGATCCTTTTGCAGCTGTTGCGTTGTCATATGCCTTGAATGCAAGTTCATATGTGCCAGCC
>WLSX01000026.1 GCA_009705675.1 Actinomycetota bacterium
AACCTTGTAGCCATTATCTGCTGCTGGATTATGGCTTGCAGTAACCATTATCCCAACATCTACTTTTAGATTATTTACCGCAAACGCTAAAACAGGAGTTGGAAGCGACCTTGGTAGAAGATAAGTTTTAATTCCAGCTCCAGAGAATATTTCAGCACTATCTTGTGCGAACTCATTGGATCCATGTCTTGCATCTTTTCCAATTACAACTGAAGTTAGATTATTTTTCTTCATGAAGGAAACAATTCCGCTGGCTGCCCTACTAACTACTGCGCGATTCATACATGATGGCCCAGGCCCAATTGGACCGCGTAAACCGGCAGTTCCAAATTGAAGAAATCCGTTAAAGCATCGTTTTATTTCTAACTCATTATTTTCTGCAAGCCATTTACGTAATTGTTCAGCTGTTTTTTTGTCAGGATCATTCTTGATCCACTCTTGAACCTCAGAACGCAGCTGATCTGAGATCACAGCTTAGGCAACACCTTTGCTAACAAACTGCCCATTCGATCTGCAGCGGCTTTACCAGCAGCAATTACCTCGGCATGATTAAGTTTTTCACCAGTTACACCGGCTGCAGCATTTGTAACTAAAGATATTGCAAGTACTTTTGCACCAAGCGCGTGAGCTGCAATAGCTTCTGGAACAGTAGACATGCCAACTAAATCAGCACCCATTGTTCGCATCATTCGAATTTCAGCTGGTGTTTCATATGAAGGCCCACGCCAGTGAACATAAACTCCTTCAGCAAGAGAAGGATCTTCAGCTTTTACAAGTTCTCTTAACTGCTTGTTATAAAGATCGGTTAAATCAACAAAATCTGCACCAATTAATGGTGAAGCAGCTGTAAGTGAAATATGGTCCTTAATTAATACTGGTTGTCCGACTTTGTAATCTGTATTTATTCCACCACATGCATTAGTTAATACAATTGTGCGGCACCCGGCTTTAACTGCAGTTCTAACTGCGTGTGCAACTGGCTCCATCCCAAGACCTTCATAAAAATGAGTTCTGCCTAAGAAAACCAAAGCATTTACCGAGTTAGCTAACTTATAAGAGCGAACCTTTCCACCGTGGCCAGCAACTGTTGGCGCCGGAAAGCCTGGCAAATCGGTAACTGGGAATTCATGCGCAGCAGTTCCAAGAGCATCAGCTGCTGATATCCAACCAGAACCCATTACCAGCGCCACATCATGTTTTTGATTTCCAGTTATTTTTGCAATTTCTTTTGCTGCTTTTTCAGCAGTGCCAATTGGGTCTTTATATAGATCGCTCATACGAGAAACTTATCCTAAATAATTACTTATTTTTTAAATCCGGCCAGCTGTATCCAAGAGAGATAATCATCTTACGCAGAAGAGGTAGGGATAAACCAATAATTCCACTGGGATCACCTTCAATATTTGTTATGAAAGGCGCGCTTAATCCATCAAGGGTAAAGCCACCTGCCACATTAAGTGGTTCACCAGAATCAACATAATCAATTATCTCTGCATCACTCATTTGAGCAAACTGAACTTTTGCAGTTGATCTCTCGCTTAACTCAATTCCTTGCTTTAAATCAATCAAACAATGGCCGGTATGAAGATATCCAGATTTGCCACTTAATTTCTTACATCTTGCAATTGCATTCTCTCTAGTTCCAGGTTTTCCTAATGATTCACCATTAAATTCAAATGTTGAATCACAACCAAGAATCAAAGAATCTTTTGGAGCCTTTTCTTTCACGGTGTGGGCTTTGAGAATAGCTAGCGCAATAACTAATTCAGAAGGTGATAGCGAAACTAACTCAGCCGCTTCTTCATCTACTCCACTTACTAAAACAATTGGAGTAATCCCCGCACTTTCTAATAACCGCAGCCGCGAGGATGAGGATGAGGCGAGAATAAGTTGAACCATTATGCGGGTAACCTTATTACATGAGTTTCCCAATTATTGGCCTAGTTGGTAGCGATTGGGCTCAATCTATATTTCAAGATGAGGCAAATAAACTTGGTATAGGTATTAAATTTGCAAGCAGTCCAATCAGCTCTGAAGGGCTAATTGCTTTTGCCCAGGGTTGTGCCTTTGTCTGCGTAAACCCTGCGTCAATTGAACCATCAACCATTAAGAGCGCTGAACGTGCCGGGATTAAAGTTTATCCATCGAGTAAAACACTTGAACAACTTTCACTGATTGATAAAAATAACGGAAGTGGAGAATTACTTTCAATATTAATTGCAAGATCTGCACATACTCAAGTTGCCAGCTGGCCAGTTACTTTAGTAACAGAGGGTTTAACCATCTCTCCTTTACCAGGCGTTAGCGAAGAGCAATCTCTTGAAATTCAACTATATGCATTAAAACTTGCTGGTGAGATTGATCTAGTTGGAGGATTTGAATTAATAGTTGATGCAGCAGATTATAAGAATCTAGTTGAAATTAACTGGCTCACCCCTTTAGCAAGATTTTGGACTCAAATTGGATCTACTACAAATTATTTTGAGCAGTACTTAAGGGCAGTTCTAGATTTACCACTTGGTAGCACCGAAATCACTTCTGCATATACCGTTACTGGCAAATTAAAAAGTGATCCAGCAAGTGATGATTATCGCCCGTATCTTCATTTAATGGCTAGAAATCCAAACCTAAAGTTTGATCAATCAATTAAGCAGGTTGCGATCTCCGGAAGTGAACTAGAAAGTTTATTAACTGAAGTCATTCATGCTCAGCAGTATTACAGCGGGAAAATCGAGGAATAATTTAAGATCGCTTGCGGTATTCAATCGCCGGACAATGATTCATAACTGCAAGCAATCCAGCATCATGTGCTCGTGATATTGCACCAGCATCAATCACATCCAATTGAAGCCAAACACCTTTTGCGCCTATTTTAATTGCCTCGTTAACAACTTCACCCGCTAACTCTGAATTAACAAAAACATCAACAACATCTACCATCTCGGTAATATCAGATAGTTTGGCATACCCTTTTTGACCATGCACAGTTTCTGCTTTTGGATGAACTGGAATTATTTTATGACCATTTTCAATTAAAACTTTTGCTACTCCATAAGCTGCGCGCTCTGCATTATTGCTCAAGCCCACAATTGCCCAAGTTTTTAACTTAAGCATCTGATCAATTTGGTCACTCATTATGAGTTCGGCCAAGTGCTCTGAACTTCCAGCCAGCAGACTGCCAAAGCTCTCTATCTAAGGCATTTCTGCCATCAATCATGATTGCAGATTTAACTAAGGATTTAACCTCAACCGGATTAATCTCTCGATAGATTTTCCATTCAGTAAGGTGTAAAACAATTTCAGCATCTTTAAGTGTCGAATTTATGTCTTCGGCAAATTTCAACGCAGGAAAACGTTTTTGAGCATTTGCAATCGCCTTTGGATCATGAACTATTACCACCGCTCCGGCTGCTTGAATTTGGGCAGCAATATCAAGAGCTGGTGAATCACGAACATCATCACTATCTGGCTTGAACGCAGCACCTAAAATTGCAACCTTCTTACCTTGTAAGTTTTCTGAAAGATATTTTCGTACTAGCTCAATAATTCTTTGTCGAGCCCGTAAGTTAATTGCATCAATTTCTTTTAGAAATTCAACAGCTTGTTTAGCACCCAACTCTTCAGCTCGGGCCATAAATGCACGAATATCCTTTGGTAGGCATCCACCACCGAAGCCAATACCTGCTTGTAAGAAACGGCTTCCAATTCTTGGGTCATAACCAATTGCTTTTGCAAGAACTGTCACATCACCGCCGGCAGCCTCGCATATCTCTGCCATCGCATTAATAAATGAAATTTTAGTTGCTAAAAATGAGTTTGCAGCTACTTTGACCAACTCTGCTGTTGGTAAATCAGCTCTAACCCAAGGCGTGTTTTCCTTTAGATTTGATGCATAAACTTCTTTTAATATTTTTTCAGCTAAATCATTAACTACACCAACAACTAAACGGTTTGGGCGCAAGGTGTCTTCGACTGCAAAGCCTTCTCGCAAGAATTCTGGGTTCCAAGCAAGATCTGCTTTTGGATTTAATTCAAGTAATCTATTACGCAATCTAGTTGCAGTGCCGACTGGAACAGTTGATTTACCTACCACTAATCCACCAGGCTTTACAATTTTTGCAATGGCTTCTAATGCTGAATCCACATAGGTTAAATCAGCGGCATTTCCACCTTTTACCTGCGGAGTTCCGACACAGATAAAGTGAACATCAGCATTTGCTAAATCATTAATATTATTTGTAAAAGTTAACCTGCCAGATTTAATTTGCTCAGCGAGCAAATCCTCTAAATCCGGTTCATAAAATGGAACTTTTCCTTTAGAAAGTAAATCAATTTTGCTTGTTTCAGTATCAAATCCAATTACATCAAAACCAAGGCTAGCCATACAGGCTGCATGGGTTGCACCTAAGTATCCAGTTCCTATAACAGAGAGCTTTAAAGTCATATATTAACCTTACCTAAGATTTAGTTAATTACCGACAAATATTATCTTCTGCAGTGCGGGTTTTAAATTTATCAATAATTTCAACCTTAGAAGCATTTGTTGAAGATGGTGATGGTGATGCAACTACCTCATCAACTACCGCTTGATCTTGCCTTAATCTCTCCCAAAGCTGCGGAGCAAGAACTGGATCCCATAACACAGCAGATGTGACACCATTTGAATCATAATTTAAATCTGAAAGTGGAACGGTTAATGTTCTAACACTAGATGTGGCTAATGTTTTCAACTGTTTTGCAAGTGTTATTAAATCAGAGTTTTTAAGTCCAGTATCTGTAGTAACAGCAGAAAGGGCTGAATTAATAAAACTAGTCATTGTGATTGGGTTTAATAAGACTCCAGCACTTGTAGCTTTATGTAACACCGAAGACATAAATGCTTGTTGACGTTGCATTCTGCCTAAGTCACCCATCCCATCAAACTCTCTTGTCCTAACATATTTAAGTGCTTCAATTCCATCTAAAGTATGAACTCCAGCCTCAAGGATTAAGTGACTTTTTGGATCATTAATATTTTTCTTGGTACAAACTTCAATGCCACCAAGTGAGTCAACTATTCTGGCAAAACCAGCAAAGTTAATTTCAATATAATGATCAATTTTTAATTGTGTCATTTCTTCAATAGTTTGAATAAGCAAAGGAGCTCCACCCCAATTGAAGGATGAATTAATTTTTGAATGCACTGCCGGAATTACTTTTCCAGCCTTTGTTGTATGCTCTGGAATCAATGCAAAGGTATCCCGCGGAATTGAAACTAAAACTGCCTTATCTCGGGACTTTGAAATATGAACTAACAACATAGTGTCTGATCTTTTTCCGGCAGCTGTTGCTACTGATCCAACCCTTAATAATTTTAATTCTTCTTTGGTTAAGCCCTCGCGAGTATCTGACCCAACTAATAAATAATTAATTGCTGAAGATGTCTTTTCTGGCCGTTTTTCTAATCCAGCAAAGGCATCAATCTTGTTAATTGAGGCGGTTACTGTGCCGAAAGCTAGTGCGCTGATTGCAGAAATTGTCAGAATTGCTACCGAAATACCAGTAAAGATCTTGATACTTCGAGCAGATTTCATCTTCTTATCCTAGATTATGGGCAGGGAATATTTGTGCATAAAAATTGATTTGGAGGGGTTATGAACAATTCAACCTTTCCACCTGTCTCAGTAATTTTGCCAATCCTCAATGAGGAAAGGGATTTAAGTAATTGCATCTCAGCAATTCTCCAGCAAGATTACCCTTCTAATATTGAAGTGATTTTGGCACTCGGACCGTCAAAAGATAAAACAACTCAAATTGCAGAAAAATTATCAGAATTAGACTCTCGTATTAAGTTAGTTAATAATCCAACTGGCCAGACAGCAGCTGGTTTAAATCTTGCGATAAAAGCGAGCTCCTATGAAATTATCTGTCGAATTGACGGTCACTCTGAGATTTCAAATAATTATGTAAAAACTGCCGTAGAAATACTTCAACAGAAAAACGCAGTCAATGTTGGTGGTTTGATGCATGCCGATAGTAATACCGGCTTGCAACGAGTTATTGCCCAAGCTATGCGTTCTAAATTAGGGGTTGGCTCTTCTAAATTCCACACCGGTGGAAGTGCTGGCGAGTCTGACACGGTATATCTTGGAACATATAAAAAATCTGCAGTTATAGCTGCGGGTGGATTTGATGAGCGGTATATCCGGGCGCAAGATTGGGAACTAAATTATCGACTTCGCAAAAATAATGGCGTAATTTGGTTTGATCCAAGATTACAAGTTACATACCGACCACGAAGCACTTTTAAGAAATTAGCTAGACAATACTTTCAATATGGTCGATGGCGGAGAGTTATCTCGCGTCAACATAAAAATACGGTTAATTTTCGCTACTTAGCCCCACCGGTTGCAGTAATCATAAATTTGTTATCGGTATTTTTCACATTTACCATCAATCCAATTTTTATTACACCATTTTTAATCTACTTAAGCACATTAATAGTTGGTAGTTTATTTATTGGCAGAAAAGTAGTCGATAAATTACTTATGCCATTTGTATTGGCGACCATGCACTTTTCTTGGGGTATTGGGTTTATAACCTCACCAAAAAAATTATTTAAGAATTAATTTTTGTGAAGAACTGAGTTCAAGCCACTCCAAGTACCAGTTTTAGCAAGTGCTTCTAACGCTCCACTTTCAGAGTTGCGCCGGAATAATAAATTATTACCACCGCTTAATTCTTTAGCTTTGACTACTTTCTTATCTGGCAGGGTTACCTTTGAGCTAGCAGTTATATAAACACCAGCTTCAACCACACAATCATCTCCTAAGCTAATTCCAATACCGGAGTTAGCCCCAAGCAGTGTGCGCTGGCCAATTGAAATTACCTCTTTACCACCGCCACTCAAAGTACCCATAATTGAAGCACCACCACCAATATCACTGCCATCACCAACTACTACACCGGCGCTGATTCGACCCTCAACCATGGACTT
>WLSX01000027.1 GCA_009705675.1 Actinomycetota bacterium
AAGAATTAATGACAAAATGGCAAAGTTACGCCGCGAAATTAAGGATATGAAAACCTCACGGGACACTAAGCGAAATGAGCGCAGAAGAAACAATATTCCTTCAGTTGCAATTACTGGTTACACAAATGCTGGTAAATCATCACTGTTAAATCGTTTAACTGGTGCAGATGTTTTAGTAGAAAATGCTTTATTTGCGACCTTAGATCCAACGGTTAGAAAAACCGAAAGTAGTGATGGTCGGGTTTATACATTTGTTGACACCGTTGGATTTGTTCGGCACCTACCACATCAGTTAGTTGAAGCATTTAAATCAACACTTGAAGAGGTTTCAGAGGCTGATCTAATTGTCCATGTTGTAGATGGCGCTCACCCAGATCCAATGGAGCAACTTCGAGCAGTAAGGGAAGTTATAGGTGAAATTGGTGGCGGTGAGATTCTAGAGATTATTGCAATTAATAAAGCAGATGTAGCCGCGCCAGAGGTATTGATGGAACTACTGCGCAAGGAGAGTAATGCTTATGCCATTTCAGCACGAACCGGATATGGAATTGAAACTTTAGTTAAAGCCATTGAATCATCACTTCCAAAACCGAAAGTAGAAATTAATGCCGTAATTCCATTTAATCGAGGAGATTTAGTTAGTGCAGTACATGAGCAGGGTGAAATAATCTCTGAGGAGTATTTGCCAGAAGGCACCAAGCTTCATGCCATGGTCGGTGGCGCTCTTGCTAGAAAGATTGAATTATTGTGAGTTTACTTCTTGGACTTAAGTTATTTTTGGCACCATTTTTTGTTTGGATTATTTCGGTATTACAAGGCAGATATAACGCCAGGCTAGGTGGATTATTTTTAGGCCTACCCCTCACTACTGGTCCATTTTTACTTATTATCGGACTTCAAGAAGGCCGATCATTTGCTAAAACTGCAGCTCATGGAGTGCTAGTCGGTCAGCTTTCATTGATTGTGTTTTGTTTTGTTTACGCTCTTGCAGCCAAAAGTTTGAATTGGAAAAGGTCAATATTCATTGCCACGATTGCAGTTTGGTCGAGTGGTTATTTTTTCAACCTAATTAATTTTTCTAACCTTGGAGTGGCTATGACACTCTTCTTTGTTTGGGCTATCTCACTAGGGCTATTTCCTAAGTATGAAAAACCAACTGAAAAAGTAGTTGCACCAAAATGGGAGTTACCAGTTCGTCTAATAACAACAGTTGTCTTGATCTTGTTATTAACAGCAACAGCTAATATTTTAGGATCTAGGGTTTCTGGAGCACTTTCAACCTATCCGACAATCATTACTGTATTAGGTGCATTTAGTCACCGAAGAAATGGCCCAAAATACTTAATTGCAACACTACATGCATTAATTCAAGCACTACCTATTACATCATTAATTATGATTGGACTTACCTTAATTCTTTAAGCAATAAATCCATTTGGGAATGGATCAGTTGGATCTAATACCCAAGTTGCTTCACCCATAATCCAAGCTCGACCAGTAACTGTTGGAATAATTGCTGGTAAACCTGCCACAGTTGTGTGTTCCTTAACTCGTCCTTCAAATTGTGAACCTATCCAGGATTCATTGATTAATACATCATTATCTTTAAACTCTCCACGGGCAACCATTTGGGCAAGCCGCGCACTTGTTCCAGTGCCGCATGGGGATCGGTCAAACCAACCAGGATAAATTGCCATAGCATTTTTCCAATGCAGTGAGTCTTTTCCAGGGGATATGAAATCAATGTGATGGCAAATTGCAATATCAGGATTTTCTGGATGAACTGGTTTATTTTGCTGATTAATTGCATCACTGATTGCAAGTCCAGCTGCTAAAAACTTTTGACCATTCTCATGTTTAAATTCAATACCAATTCGCTCTACTGGGATGATTGCATAGAAATTTCCACCAAATGCCATGTCATATTTTATTTTTCCGTAACCTGGAACATCCACGGTTTGGTCTAATTGGTATGAAAATGATGGCACATTAGTCAAAGTAACTTTTTCTGCCTTACCATTTTTAACTTGGACATCAACAGTTACTAGCCCTGCTGGGGTATCAAGGCGGACGGTGGTAATTGGTTCGGTAACAGTTACTAACTTTTTCTCTACTAAAACAGTTGCAACACCAATAGTTCCATGTCCACACATTGGTAAGCAGCCAGAAACTTCTATATAGACCACACCCCAGTCAGCATCTGATCTGGTTGGTTTTTGCAGAATTGCACCGCTCATTGCTGGATGACCACGGGGTTCAAACATTAACCATTGGCGAAGGTGATCCATATGCTCCATAAAGTAGAGCCGCTTTTCAAACATAGTTTTTCCAGGAATTTCGTCAATTCCGCTTGTTACAACCCGAGTAGGCATTCCTTCAGTATGCGATTCAACCGTTGTAACGGTGCGCAGACTATTCTTCATTTGAATTACTTTCGATTTTTATAGAAATCTAATGTTTGCTTAATATCCTTATTTAGCTGTGCAAGATCACTTGCTGGTAGCGGTAAACGTGGAAGTCTGGTTGGTCCACCGTAACGTCCAACAGCCTCCATTGCGACCTTAATTGCGACAATAAACTCTTTGCGGCTATCCCAATTGAATAGGTTATGAACGGCAGCATAAATTGGTTTTGCCTCCTCATACTTACCTGCAAGACAAAGGTTATATAGCTCAACTGATTCTTTTGGCAGCGCATTTGGGAATCCAGCAATCCAGCCAACAACTCCACCGGTTGATAGCTCAAGCAGCACATCATCTGCTCCAACTAAAACCTCAATTCGTGGGGCGTAGTGGTGTAATTGCCAAACTCGGCGCACATCACCAGAAAATTCTTTAATAGCAACCACATTTTCAGCTGCATCTGCAATTCGAGCAACTAGTTGTGGAGTTAAATCTACCTTTGTATCAAATGGGTTGTTGTAAGCAATTATTGGAACGCCAACTTTACTAACCTCTTTGTAATGGGCGATTATCTCTTCATCATTGGCTCGGTATGCAGTAGGTGGCAACAACATTACGCACTTTGCACCCATCTCAACTGCTTGTTCAGTCCATCTACGAGATTCAGCTGCGCCATATGCTGCAACTCCCGGAACGATATTAAACCCAGCAGGGGCGGCCTCTAGTGCAGTTTTTAATACTTTCGTTCTCTCCTCCGGAGTTAAGACTTGATACTCACCAAGAGATCCATTTGGTATTGCGCCATGAACTCCATTAGCTGCCTGCCATTTAATATGTTCTGCATATTTATCGTAATCAACTGAAAGATCAGATCGAAAGGGAAGTGCGGTTGCAGTTAAAACACCATGCCATGGCTTTGCAGTTGTCATGGATAAACCTTATTCGCCCTGCGCTAAAACGCCAAGTGGAATTGGCATAATTATTGGACGATTGACTGCAGAAATTCGATCAGTATCAGTAGGTAAGACTTTTAACTCATTTGCTACTAGGTCTACAACCGACCGACCACAGATACGCCCTTGGCAAAGGCCCATTCCACATCGAGTAAATAACTTGGCAGTTCGAGAATCAGTTGCCCCTAATTCTTCAACTGAATATTTCAAATCACCAAGTGAAACCTCTTCACATCTGCAAACAGTAGTTTGATCATTTAGCCATGATTGCCAACCTGATTTGACCGGATAAGCCTTAATTAATGCGTTTGCAAACCGTTGTCGTTTTGCTCGTCGTTTACGGTGAGCTTTTAGAACCTCAACTTTGCACCCAACAAATTTAGCTGCAGCAATACCTGCAATCACTCCTTCTGCCATTGATAGCTCTGAACCACCAATTCCAGTTATTTCACCTGCAGCAAAAATTCCAGAAATACTTGTTTGCTGATCGTTATCAACCCAAACGATGACACTTTTATCCTTTGCAACTACTTGCTTGCAGCCAAGGGATCCAGCTAATGATGTATCGGCAGTAAAGCCCCAACCAATTGCTGCAACATCACACTTGATATTTTTTAACTTTTTGACATTAAAATTTCGATCTATTTTTGCTATATCAACAGATTCAAGCTCGCCATTACTACCGGCATGGGCGGTGATAACAGCGTAGCCAAACTTTGCTCTAACTTTTCCTTCGCTAATAGTTTTAATGTAGTAAAAAGCCTCTTTTAGTTTGCCTAAATTTTCTAAAATAACATTAAATGAAGTAAGCCACCTACGTGATTTATTGGCCTCAAGAAGTGAAACAACCTCACCACCTGCTTTAATAACTCCGGCTGCTACCGGTAGTAAGAATGGGCCAGTTCCAGCAACCACAACTCGTTTGCCAGCAAGAACACCATGTCCTTTTAATAGGGATTGAACGCCACCTGGGGTCATGACACCGGGTATGTCCCAACCCGGAAAGGGAAGTGTTCGATCATATGCACCAGTGCAAAGAATTATGTTTGCAGTATTAACAATCTTTTCTTTACCTTGATAAATAATTCGAAGCGTAAATTTTCCTTCATTGTTTGTCGCACTCCATATCTGGGCTTCAGACCAAACCTCAATCTCTTTTCTTGCTTTAACAGCATTTATTAAAAGTAATCCAGTTTCCAAATCAAAGTGCTGCTCATACTGATCATCAAAATTATCTGATGAATTTCGCCAGTACTGCCCACCCAATCTTGAATTGCTATCAATTAATAGAACTGGAGCCCCAGCGGCAGCGGCAGCAAGGGCAGCGCTTAATCCGGCCGGTCCGCCACCAACAACTACAACATTATGCATTTGAGCCATCCTGAGTTTGAACTTTCATTCCGGACTTTGCTTCGATGATGCATGCTCGTTGATTTGTAACACCATCAACTACAACTAAACAATCAAAGCAAACTCCGATCCCGCAAAAAATTCCTCGCTTATTTTTATTAAATCTAGTCTTACGAAGGGAACGTTGATTTGTCGCTAGTAGGGCCGCTCCAACAGACTGTCCGATTATTGCTGGAATAGTCTTGCCATCGAAAGTGAACTCAATTCTAAATTGCGACATACTCACCACCTTTGAAGCGTTTTGGCGAGAATGGTGCTGGATCCATAAATGGTGTGGCACCAGTAATTTGCGCAGTGATTAACTCACCAGTTGCAGGTGCTAATCCAATCCCAGCACCTTCATGACCAGCTGCATGCCACAACCCGGAAATATTTTCATCCTCACCAATAACTGGTAGATGATCTGGTGCATATGGCCTAAAGCCACGGTATGCACGTAGTAGTTGGACAGTAGAAAGTACTGGAAATAAAGAAATTGCCTGCCGTGCTAGTTGGCGCAGAATTGCAATATTCAAATCATTTTTAAAGCCAACACGTTCTCTAGATGCGCCAATTAAAATTGTGCCACTTGCCGTGCCCTCAACTACTGCAGATGATTGAAGATCTGCTTCACCACTCGCCACATTTGCAACATAATCTGCATCGTAAACTTTGTGGTTAATTATTTTTGGAGCTGGTGAGGTAACTAAGATAAATCCTCGTCTTGGCAAAATAGGAAGGAATGAGTTGGCCAATTTTGCTACTTCACCTGCCCATGTTCCGGTTGCATTAATAACAACCGGAGTTGAGTAAGTGTTTTTATCAGTGGTTAATCCAATAATAGATCCAGATACAGAGTTTATTTTGACTACATTTTCACCTTGAATAAAACTTCCGCCCCTCTTTCTTACTGCTCTAATAATTTGAGCAGCAGCTAACATTGGCTGACATTGAGCATCACCTGGGTATAAAACTCCGTAGCTAACATCCTTTGAAATAAATGGTTCAGCCTCTTGCAAGGAAGATGCATCAAGCTCAATAGTCTCAACGCCATTTACTTTCTGTAGTGATGCCAACTTTTTTAGATCTGAAATGCCCTTTGTACTTCTTGAAACGACAACGCCACCTTTTGCTTCTAACTCAAATCCACCGCCAATATCTGTATCTATTTCAAACCAAGCATCCCTTGATCTAATTGCAAGTGTCAGCTCTGCGCTTGGCTCTTTATCTGAAACTAAAATATTTCCTTCACCTGCACCAGTTGTTCCGCTTGCAACTGGGCCGCGATCAATTACTAAAACCTTCAATCCTGCGTTACTAAGTGCAAGGGCGGTACATGCCCCCACAACACCGGCTCCGATGACTATTGCATCTGGATTTTTCATGTCGTAAATCTACTGTTAGTACCCTTTTTTAACTATCTGTAGTGGGTTACTTCACCAAGAGAGGAGGTAATTGTGTTCACAATAAACCCGATATCAACACCATTGGGCAGCCAAGACCTAATATTTAGATTTCCACAAATTTTAAATTACCCCCACCGTTAGGCGAAAATAATATTTGATTAGCCAGTGATCGATTTTAATATTGAAAAAGAACAAAAACGTGGCTTAATAATCATTTTTGCATTAACGGTTGGAATTGCCGGTTTTTATTTTTTCAATTCAAGACCGAGCATGCAGCCTGCTCTGGTTCAGGATCTAAATTCGGGCATTGTGCAGGAAAAAGTATTAGAGACTCCAGTTGATTTAATTATTAATGTTGCTGGGAAAGTAAATAATCCTGGTGTTTATCAACTACCTCAAGGCTCTCGAGTAATCGATGCAATTAAGGCAGCTGGTAATCAACACAAAGGTGTTGATATCAGTGATATTAATTTAGCCCGGTTATTAGTAGATGGAGAGCAAATATTAGTTGGCTCCGCCAAACCCTCCTCTGGTAAAGCATCTGTAAAGAAGATAACTACTGATAATCCGCTTGATATAAATCGCGCAACAATTGCTCAACTTGATACCTTGCCCGGAATCGGACCGGTAACTGCTCAGCGAATAATTGATTATCGAACCAAGGTTGGCCGAATTAACTCTGTTGATGAGTTAAAAAAGATCTCTGGCTTAGGTGGGGCAAAATTCGAAGAGATAAAGTCCT
>WLSX01000028.1 GCA_009705675.1 Actinomycetota bacterium
ACTTTATAATTTTTACTTAATTCTTTAGCAAATTTGTTTAATCTAGGAAGATCTCGGGCAACTAAAACTAGGTCATATCCCTGTTTTGCAAGTAACTTTGTGTATGAAGCGCCAATTCCAGCGGTTGCTCCAGTTATAAGAGCGGTTGCCATTACTTGATAATCCCCGAGGTATCTTCATCACGGATATTCCATGAAGTTCCATACTCTTCTAACAAATCTAAAAATGGTTTGGATTCAAACCACTCTGGGCCATTAACGCCAAGTGGCTTCCAAATTCCTTTTTGAATTAACTCCATTGCAATTACTGGGTTAATTGCTGTCTGCCAAACTACCGCTTGATCGCCATACTCCTTCATCGACCATGCATTATCAATTACATTGTAAATATAACAAGCCTTTGGATTTCCTTGTTTATCTAAACCTTTAATTAATGCGCCAGCACAAGTCTTACCACGCATACGTTCACCCAATGTTCCTGGATCTGGAAGGGAAGCTGTTAGTAGATCGCGAGGTGAAACACTTACGCCTTGCACATCGACAGTTTCTTTTCTATCCATACCAAGCATGTTGATTGTTTTTAAGATTGTGATGAACTCAGCACCTAAGCCATATTTAAAGTTAACCTTCTTCGCATCAATCTTTTGTGGAATAAGGACAACCTCTTCGTGCTCCACGTTTACGCACTCAACTGGCCCGATACCTTCTGGAAAATCAAATATCTCAAGCTCGGAGAATGGTGTAGTTGTGTACCAACCACGTCCATCTTCCCAAACTAAAGGTGGGTTTAAGCACTCTTCAATAGTGGTCCAGATCGAAAATGAAGGGGCAAAGTCATACCCTTCAACTCTTAGATTAGAACCATCCAAAATTGTGCAAGAATCAATTCGACTAAATAAATGTTCGCTGGCATATTTTGCAAAAATATCGCTCATACCTGGTTCAACACCCATACCAATTAGGGCATAGATCTTTCTTTCATCCCAGTTAAAGTCACGAGCAAACTGCTCATCGCCTAGCTTCACACCAGTCTCGGTGTATGGATAGTGCGGGTGCTTACGGGAAAGTGACATCGCCATGTCGATGTAATTTGTATTTTCAATCTCACAAGCTAAAAATATTGGCATTACAAAACGTGGATCAACTGCGTTAATTACAACATCCACATCGGCTTTTCGGATTAGCTCTCGAACATCTTCAAGCTCGGCAGCATTTACCATCGCTGCAGAAAAGCGGGGATCTTTAACGCGTGCAACAGCCTCTTCAGCTCTTGCAAGGGTGCGGTCAGCAATCACCATTGATTCAATAAATGAACGACGTGATGCGATATTAGCTATCGCTCTACCAACTCCACCGGCGCCTATAACGAGGGCCTTCATGATTTTCAACTCCAAACGAATTATTACGAGTCTAGCCGACCGTTAATTTAATACCAAATTTACGCATGATTATTCAATTGTTTTCTATTATTAATGAATTAAATTAGAATTAACCTATTAAAGAAATTTTAAGAAAATTAAATATTGTCCCCGTAGCTCAGTGGATAGAGCAACCGCCTCCTAAGCGGTAGGTCGCAGGTTCAACTCCCGCCGGGGACGCAAAGTAATTAATGATTAATTGTGAAACGCTTCATAGCTTTTGGTGCCCACCAATTTCGCTCACCAAATAACCTCATTAGCGCTGGAACTAATAGTGCACGAACAAGAGTGGCATCAAGCACGATAGCAAATGCCACACCAAAACCAAGCATTTTTATAGATGTCACACCACTTAACATAAAAGATGCGAACACAATTGCTAGTAATCCAGCAGCTGCGGTAATAATTCTGGCAGAGCGTTGTAAGCCAGTTGCAACTGATTCAATATTTGATTTTCCAGCATCATGTTCCTCTTTGATTCTAGAAAGTAGGAATACCTCATAATCCATAGATAAACCAAACGCGACAACGGCAACCAAGATGATTGACCCGGTATCTACAGCGCCTGTGGTTGTGAAATCTCCAACTAGCCATTTCAAATGGCCATCAACAAATATCCAAGTAATTACTCCCAAGGTGGCGCCCAGTGAAAGGATATTTAAAATTATTGCTTTAATTGGCAAAATAATTGAACCAGTAAATGCAAAGAGTAGAACTAAAACACCAAGTGCAATCCAAAGCAGCGCCCATGGCATTGTCTTAGCAATTCCAATTTGTGTATCGGCGTAGTCGGCGGCAACACCACCTATTAATGTTCCTTCTGGTGCTCTAATTTTTCTGACCTCTTTAATTAACTCTTCCGCAGCTGGTGTTCTAGGGCTCATTGAATGTATTGCCGTTACTCGAACATCATCACCGGAAACCTGTGAGTCACCAATTCGAACTATGCCGGGAATTTTGGCAATTTCAGTTGTGTACTGATTAATTTGTGTACCCATTAATGCACCCTTTGGCACAATTATTTCAATTGGGTTTCCTTCTTGACCAGGGAATCGCTCTGTAATAACTCTTGATGCAGCAGCTGCCGGATTATTCGCTGGCAATACTCTGGAATCAACTTGTGAAAAAACAATATTTTTAATCGGCGCGGCAAAGACAGTTAAAATAATCATAGAGAGGACAACAACTGCAACTGGCCTGCGCATTACAAATCTTGCAGTTTGGGCCCATCTACCATCTTCTTTTGGGGTGATTGCACTTTTCCGAACAACTCCTTTATCAACTCTGTTTCCTAAGATTGCAAGTAATGCCGGAAGTGCAACTAATGCGCCAAGCACTGCCATTATTACAACCGTTACACCGGCATAACCAAATGATTTAAGAAACATCTGTGGAAATAACGTAAGAGCTGCAAGAGTGATAACAATGGTTAAGCCAGAGTAGAAAACAGTTTTTCCAGCGGTATTAACTGTTCGCTTTATAGATTCATCTACTGATCTACCAGCATGTAACTCTTCTCTAAATCTATTCACAATTAAAAGTGAGTAATCAATGCCTAATCCAAGACCAAGGCCAGTTATTAGGTTTAATGCAAAAATACTTACGCCGGTAAAAAGCGTTAATAAGTAAATAATTAAGAAGGATCCAAGAATTGCAGATACGCCTACTAAAAGCGGCATAGCACTTGCTGTTAGTGCACCAAAGACAAAGACCAATAAAATAAAAGTCAATGGGATTGAAATAGACTCAGAAAGTTTCAAATCTTCAGAGATTTTTGTATTGATTGCATGAGCAAAAACACCGGTTCCTGTTGCATAGATCTTTAAATTTTCATACTTTCCATCGTATTTTGCTTGAATTCTTTTGCCAAGGTCTTGAATGTTTCCCCAATCTACATCTGCGCTATAAATAAAAAGGTAAGCAGATTTTCCATCAGAACTTTTCAGTGCAGGTGCACCACCAGCTGACCAATAAGAAAGGGTTGATCCCACGCCAGGCTCGGCTTTTATCTCTGTTTCAAGTTTTGTAACCGATGAAATTGCATTTGGATTAGTTATGCCATCTTTTGTTTCAACTACTAATACAACTGCCGGATCTTTAATTTTAAAAACATCTGTCAGATATTCAAAAGCTTTTGCAGAATCACTCTTTGGATCTGAGTATCCACCGCTATCTAACTTACCGAATACAGCAGAACCAATCACGCCGGCTAAAATCACGGCAATTAAATAAACTCCGAAGATTAACTTTTTTCGAGCAACAATTGCTGAGCCTAACTTTGCAAACATATTCGCCTATTCGTTTAATTTAGATTGATTCAAGGTAGACTTATATTCTAATGAAAAGTGATGAGAATATAAAAAAAGTAAATGAATTGAGGTCTGGTGAGGTTGATCACTCACTACTACCTAAAATTACAAATGATGAGATAGATCTAGAGATTGATACCAAGCGAGATGAAGAAATTACTAGAGATAAACCGCCGCACCACAATTAGGTTTCTTTGCTTTTAGGTTTTGCTTTTGTTTCAGTTTTTACTTCTGGCTTACTTTCGCTCTTTGTAGCAGGCTTTGCCCGCGAATCAGTTTTATAAAATCCACTTCCTTTAAAGACAACCCCAACATTGCTATATAGCTTTCGAACCTCACCACCACATTTTGGACATTTATCAATGGCTGCCTCAGAAAATGACTGAACCGCCTCAAATGAGTTTTCACACTCATTGCAAAGATACTCATAGGTTGGCATAGGAGATAATCTTAAGGAGGTGGCAAGATAAGGGCTAACTGAGAGGTAAAGGTGGGGTCATGAAGCGCAGTATTCAATTAGTTACCGCTCTTTTCCTGACATTAATTTCAATTTCACCAGCGCACGCAACATCTGTTGTTAATACATCACCAACAGCAGGGTCAGTTCTTAGTGTTGCACCAACTGCAATTACAGTTAAAGCAAATGCCAATCTTTTAGCTGGAGCAAACGATTTATCCGTTACCGATCCAACTGGCGTCCGAGTAGATGATGGTTCAGTTCAAATTCAAGGCGCAGTTTTAATGGTTGGTTTAAAACCTTTGAAAAGTTCAGGTCTTTATACAGTTAGTTATACTTTAATGGCAATTGATGATGCACCGATTACCGGCTCATTTACATTTTTATACAATGCTCCAGATGAATTAGCATTACCAACTCCAGTTCCAACTGATACTTCAATATCAACTTCAACTAATGCAAATCATGTTACTGATATCTTTGTAATTGGATTGATGGTTTTTGCTTTTGTATTATTGATATTTTTATCACGATACGCAAGACAAACATTCAAAACTCCAAGCAAATCTAGCAGGAGAGTCAGACAAAAAAGTAATAGTAAAAAATTTATTAAGTAACGGTGATTAGTTGATTGACATAGCTTCACCCCTTAGCAAAGGCTTAATGGAGCTTGCCGGTGTATTAAGTATTGGCTTGTTACTATCGATTAGTTTTTTAGATAAAGAAATTAAAGGAATAATAAGCAACAATCTCTTGGTAAGAAAAGCGAAGAACTTTATATTTGTATGGTTTCTCTTAACAATCCTATTTATTCTGGTTCAAATTGCATACCTGTTAGAACAACCATTGTCAGCTTCCTTTGATTTAACAGTAATTCGTTCTTACATGACTCAAACGTCAATTGGTAAGAGTTACTTAATTCAAATAATCTTATTGATATTGATATTAATTATTCCGATAAAGAAAATACTTACTTCATATTTTTTATTACTACTCTCAATAATCGCAATCATCGCCCCAGTCTTTCAAAGCCATGGCAGCTCTTCTGGTCACCATGCATTAGCAATTGGTGCTTTAACTGTCCACGTAATTGCTATATCTTTTTGGGTTGGTGGTTTATTTGGATTGACCCAGTTAGATAAAACACAGAAACTAATTGCATTGCCTCGGTTTAGTGCAATGGCACTTTGGAGCGCAATTACAGTGGCAGTTACTGGATCTGCAACAGCTTGGACCAGGTTAGACAGTATTACTTCCTTGCAAAGTAAATATGGAGTAATTACAATTTTAAAGATATTTTTGACAGTAATTTTAATTGGATTTGGTGCAATTCACCGTAGATGGATTATCAAATCTGATTTTCCTGCGATTTTTAAACTAGTAATTGCTGAAATAATTATTATGTTTACAACTATTTTTATTGGAAGCTGGCTCTCAACTGTTGCACCTCCTAGTAGAGAAGTAATTTCAACACCTGCATTACTAATAACTGGAATACCAATGCCAGATGCACCAACCTTGTCGAAGGTATTACTTGCTTATGATGCTGATGGTTTGATGTTATCCCTGCTGATATTTGCTGTTGCTTTGTATATAAAAGGGGTTTTAATACTTAGTAGGCGTGGTGACAGGTGGCCAATTGGTAGAACGATTTCATTTGCTCTAGGGATAAGCGCAGTTGATTTTGCCACTAGCGGTGGATTAGGAGTGTATTCACACTTTGCCTTCGCCAATCACATGTTGGCTCATATGGTTTTAGGAATGATTGCTCCAATTGGAATTGTTTTAGGAGCACCAATTACATTGGCATTGAGAACCTTGCCAGCCGGAAGAGATAAAGATGAACGCGGCGTTCGCGGAGCATTTATCGCTTTGCTTCACTCTAAGGTTGCAACTTTTTATACAAATCCAGTAGTAGCACTTGCAATATTTGATGGATCCCTATTTGCACTTTATTTCACGCCGCTTTTTAGAAATTTAATGCAGGGCCATAGCGGGCATTTATTTATGTCACTTCACTTTTTGTTAACTGGCATTTTATTTTTCCAAACAATAATTGGAATAGATCCAATGCCTCGAAAAGTCCCTCATTTAGTTAAAATAATAATAATTTTTGCGGCAATGAGCATTCACGCTTTTTTCTCAATTTCACTTATGTCAGCGACAACCTTGATCGACGGTGGCTATTTCGCATCATTGCAACGTCCATGGGCAACTGATCTTTTAGCTGACCAAAAGTTAGGTGGTGCTATTGGTTGGGCAATGGGTGAGATACCAATTTTGCTTGCTTTGGTAGCCACATTCATGCAGTGGCTTAAGGAAGATAAAAAAGAGAGTGGGCGGATTGACCGTGCTGCAGATCGTGCGGCGGCAATGGGGGAAGATGATGAACTTGCCCAGTACAACCGCTATTTAAGAAATTTAAACCAAAGTGATACCAACCAATAGAATTAACCCATGACAATGAATTCAGATATGCCAGCATTATTTGGCGAGGAATATCAAGCATTGCGAGAAAGCGTTTCATCGTTGGCTGCAAAAAAAATTGCACCATTTGCACATGATGTAGATGAGAACTCACGTTACCCACAAGAAGCAGCAGATGC
>WLSX01000029.1 GCA_009705675.1 Actinomycetota bacterium
ATGAAATTGGGTAAACGCCCCATGTTGCGATCAAAAGCAAGCGCAAGCGACCAATGGTTGCTGCAACTCCTGCTGGTTGACGATCTAGAGACTTTGAAAGCTCAACGAATAATACGTAAAGAATGTATAGGAAAGGAATTGTTGAAAGAACACCGAAGATAACCTTGGTGTTGTTAACTGTTGAAATCTCACCTGGGTAACCAAGTGCGATCATCGCAGCAGATGCTGGTACTAAGCGGCTGATCAATGAAGATGAAGCTGCCTTAGCAAGACCTAGAACTGCAATTACCTCAACTAGTAGAAGAGGTACAGTTAAAATCCAGTCAACATAGCGGTATGCCTCGTTAAAAGCTCCTGCGCCAGTACCGGTCTTTAATGTTCCTGCCTCAAATGAAGAATCAAATGAGTTGAAGATTCGCATGTAGTGGTAGCCAGCAATGAATGTAACCATTGATGACATTACTAATGCGCCGCGGTACTTAGGCAGTACGCGTGATTGTGAAACTAATGTATATACGGTGCAAGCAAGCATTGATACAAGTCCAAATGAAAAGACGTTGTATAGAATGCCAAATTGGCCGTCGGTTAGTGATATACCCATCTAAATTAGCCTCCATAGGCTTTTAGGTTGCTCATATCCTTTTGGACACAAGCCAGCGATTATTCGTAATTTCATATGCAAACTACGTTTAACCGCCTACGTATATGGTGGCGGTTACTGGCCAGTCAAACAATTGCATTCACGCTCTTTTCTCATTAATTTTTAAGAAATTTTCATTAAAAAAGGGGTAAATCGGACATTTTTGGATGGATTGGCTGGGTCAGGCGATATCTGCGCTCGCCATTTACACTTACACAAATGGCTACTAATTCAATAGATAAGAAGAGCGCCCCAATTGGCATCTTTGACTCAGGTGTTGGTGGCTTAACAGTTGCCCGAGCAATTATTGATCAGCTGCCCGGGGAATCAATTCTTTATATCGGCGATACCGCCCGCGGACCTTATGGACCAAAATCTTTAGCCCAGGTTCGCACCTACGCCCTTGAGATTATGGATCAATTAGTTGCAGCTGGCGTTAAAGCAATTGTGATTGCTTGTAATACTGCAAGTGCGGCGATGTTAAGAGATGCTCGCGAGCGCTATCAGATCCCAGTTATCGAAGTAATCCAACCTGCTGTTAGAAGAGCAGTTGCTGCAACTAGAAGTGGCAAGGTCGGTGTAATTGGAACTGCTGCAACTATTGAATCAAAGGCATACCTTGATGCATTTGCCGCCGCCCCCCAATTAGAAATTACCGCCAAAGCTTGTCCATTATTTGTTGAGTATGTCGAGGCTGGAAAGACAAGTGGGGATGAGATCACCAAGATCGCCCAGGATTATTTAACAGATATGAAAAAAGCAGATATTGATACCTTGGTTTTAGGTTGTACTCACTACCCACTTTTAACAGGTGTGATCTCCTATGTAATGGGAAATGATGTCACCTTAGTTTCAAGTGCTGAAGAAACAGCAAAGGATCTATATCGCAACTTAGTTGAGGCAGATCTACTAAATACGCCCGGGGCGCCAGTAACCCACCGGTTTGTTGCAACCGCAGATGCCGATAAGTTTGCCACCTTAGCCAGAAGGTTTTTAGGCCCTGAGGTTTTAAAAGTTACAACTAAGATTTAAAAGGAGAGATATGAGCAGAGCAGATGGCAGAGGCAATGATCAACTTCGGACAGTTAAATTCACCCGTAATTGGTTAAATAATGCTGAAGGCTCAGTCTTAGTTGAGTTTGGTAACACAAGAGTTTTATGTGTTGCCTCCTTTACTCCAGGAGTTCCTCGATGGTTAGTTGGCAAAGGTGAGGGTTGGGTAACAAGTGAGTATGCAATGTTGCCAAGAGCTACACACACAAGAAGTGATCGAGAAAGTGTTAAAGGAAAGTTGGGCGGGCGAACCCAAGAGATCTCAAGATTAGTTGGTAGATCACTTCGCGGAGTAGTTGATATGAAGGCATTGGGAGAAAACACAATTGTGATTGATTGTGATGTGTTGCAGGCAGATGGTGGAACTAGAACTGCGGCGATTACTGGTGCTTACGTTGCACTGCAAGATGCAATCTCATGGGCAAAGGAAAAAGGACATATTGCAAAAGGTGCTAATCCGCTTAAGCAATCAGTTGCTGCCGTCTCAGTTGGAATAATTAACGGTCAAGCAACTTTAGATCTTTGTTATGAAGAGGATGTTACGGCTGGCACTGATATGAATATTGTCTGCACCGGTGATGGTAATTTTATTGAGGTACAGGGAACGGCTGAGGGTGAACCATTTGATCGCACACTTTTAAATCAACTTTTAGATTTAGGAGCAGCCGGGTGTGCCCAACTGACCAAGTTGCAAGTAGCAGCCTTAGTTAAATAACTTTCTTTAAATCAATTTAAATATGCGCCAATTAGTTCTTGCTACTAAGAATTTAGGAAAGATCGCCGAGTTTGATCGCTTACTTAATCAATTTGCCAGTGATATAAAAGTTTTAGGGTTAAGTGATTACCCTGATATGCCCGAGGTTGAAGAAACTGGTAAAACCTTAAGTGAAAATGCCAGGCTTAAAGCCAAGGCGATCTCGCACTTTACTAATCTGCCAGCCTTAGCCGATGACAGCGGCTTATTTATTGATGCCTTAAATGGGCAGCCTGGAATTTACTCAGCCCGCTTTAGTGGATACGAAGGCACTGATTCCGGCCAGCGCGATCTTGCCAATATAAATAAGGTGCTTGAGTTGTTAAAGGATGTGCCGGAGCCAAAACGGGGTGCGCAATTTAAAGCGGTGGTCGCTTTTTATAAACCAAATATAGATGGAAGTTTTTTAGAAAAAGAGGAGCTTGGGGTTTTAGCAGGTGAAATAATCTCAAGGGCCCAAGGGGATGGCGGTTTTGGCTATGACCCAATATTTTCACCAAATGATTTTGATCAAACTTTGGCCGAGCTTTCACCTAGGGTGAAGGATGAGGTTAGTCATCGCGGCATCGCATTACGGGCAATTGCACCTTTTTTACGCGATCACCTCTAATTCACTAGCGTAAATAAGAAGTTTGGTGAGGTATCCTTAAGCCATCCTTCCCTGGAAAATCCAAACTACTAGTAAAAATAACTAGTGCTGATCAATAAGGAGTTCTAAGTGGCCGCAAAGAAAAAAGCAGCTAAGCGTTCGACAGCTAAACGCTCAAGTGCAAAGCGAAGTGTTAAGAAAGCAGCTAAGCGTTCGACCGCTAAAAAATCAACTGCTAAGCGCAGTACTAAGAAGAGCGCAAAGCGTTCTTCAAAGTCATCTACTCGTTATTCAATTCCAGCAGTACCGGTAAGCGGTTCATCTCGCTCATCAGTTTCTACTATTTCAACTACGCCAAAGCCTGCATCTAACTCTGCATACTCTTCAAGACAATCAAGCAAGGCCAGCAACTCTGGTTCATCAAAGGGAATTATCACTGCAGTTGTAGTTGGTATTTTAATTCTTGCAGTTGTGGTTATCTCTAAAAATTCATCATCTGATACAGCAACTGTTACCCCAACACCTGCTGCATCTGAGAGCGCTTCAACATCAGCTGCGCCAAGTGCAGCACCAAGTTCAGCACCACTTGCAGCTCATGAAGCACCAGTAGGAATTGTTTCGCTATATAACGCATCCGGTGCAACTGTTAACTGGAAGGCACCTGCTGCAACCGAAGGAATTACTGGTTACAACGTGGAGCTTCGCGCTAATGGAGCTGGCGATTGGAAACTAGTAGCAACAGTTGCTGCAACACAATTTAAACAACAAATTACTAAGAATGACGAAACTGGCTGGGTACAGGTGAAGGTTTCAACTGTTTACTCAGATGGTCAAGTAGTTGCTGGCAAAGTCCACGGACTTCCAGGCAGCTGGTCATAAAAAAAGTTAAGTAATTTAAATAGCCCCCAATTACTTGGGGGCTATTTTATTTTTGGTAATTATTGTTTAACTAAAACTGTTAAAACCAAATCAACATAAACATCAGAGCCAGCTGGACTTAGGTGAACACCATCGGGAGCAAATAACTCTGGTCGATCTTTTGATACGCGATCCCAATCAACTAATCTTACATTTGGATAACGTGATGCAACTTTTGAAATAATCGCATTATTTGCATCTTTCCATGGGCGGGGAACTGCAGTGTTAACCACAATAACTTGTGGTTGATTTTTAACAATCTCAAAGATATCGACCACAGTTTGCTCACTAAGTGCGTTGTTATTACCAAGATTAAATACAACTGGAGATGATGGAACTGAGCTTTGATCTACTCGCATAACTGCTAATAACTCAGGTGCTTGCCGGCCTACACGAGCATTAATTAGTGAGATGTGCTCTTTGCTCTCTAACTTACTTCTAATACCTAAAATTACGGAATCACCAGTTACCCAAAGACCGGTAGTACTACCAAGATCCTCCTGACTTGCTGCCTGATCTTCTTGCTGAGTAAGTAGATCTTGTGAAATTTGATCTGCTTTATTAATCGCTTGCACTGAGATTGAAGAGGTAATTGCTAAAACTGCAATTATTGAAAACACGATTGATAATTGCTGACGAAGTTTTACCTTTGGCGCGCGATATTTCATGCCACGAAACCAGTTTTGCACCATGCCCTGTCTAAATGGAATCTCAACCCAGCGCAGTGAAATATCAGCTAGTGCTAAAACTAATAACACACGTGCTAAATAAAGCGCCCAGGTTTGGCCAGTTAAATCAACGGATGGCCGGGTTACCTGAAAAATTACCCAGTGCCAAATATAGATTCCATAACTTCGCTGTCCGACCCAACGAAATGGTGCGCTGCTAATCAGGGGTGCAAATCTTGAAGCCGGGTGTACTAAAGAGATGATTACTAAGCAGCCGAAAATACCTGCTAATGGGAATGCAATGCGATAAAGACCAGCATTAGTTTCATCAATAAATAAAAAAGTGGCAATTAATCCCAGTAAGCCAACTACACCAATTCCATCAATTACATCTTGAGCACGTTTTGCAATATCAGCACTTAAGTTTTGTGGTATCCAAGAAACTGCTAAAGCTGAACCAAGAAATAGACCGAGTGAGTGGGTATCAGTTCCGAAGTAGATGTGGCTAATTTGTTGAGCATTTGATTGGTCAAGTCGTAAGGAAACTAAAAATAAAGTAACACCAGAGATAATCGCAATTAGTAAAGCTATACGAGCAATATTCTTCTTTCCAAAGTACTTTAAAACAGTGAGCAGAATAATTGGCCAAATTAAATAGAACTGAAGCTCAACTGCAAGTGACCAGGTGTGTTGCAGAAGTGGTGGCCGGCCAATAGCTTCAAAGTAATCTTGATGCCGGGCTACTAAAAACCAATTTATCGTGCCAGTAAGGGCGTATGGCAGATCAGATAAGAATCTTTTAATTGCCTCCGGTGCCCAAACTCCAATAAAGATGATTGTGCAGATGACCATGAAAATAAAGGCTGGATAAATTCTGCGCAACCTGGCAGCATAAAATGCCCGAAGGTCTAAGGCACTGGATTGATTTATTGAGTCAAGAATTAATCGAGTGATTACATAACCAGAAATTACAAAAAATAAATCAACTCCAAGAAACCCACCGGGTATCCACGTAATTCCTAAGTGATACAAAATTACGGCAGTGACTGCGATTGCTCGCAAGCCATCAATGGATGAGATATGGCGAACGCCAACCTTGCCAGTTGTATTTTTTGCACTCATCTTAATTACTCAAACTTAGAGAAAGTATTTACTAACTCCAGGTTAAAGAGTTACTTCTTTTTCTTGCTAGATGATTTTTTGCTTGCCGGTTTTTTCTTATTGGCAGCTTTTTGTTTTCTTGCTGCCGCTATTGCCGCCTTTTTACCAGCACCTGCAACATAAGTTTTTCCAGTTGGACGGTTCTCATTATCTAAATTGGCATTTATATCCATTTGAAGTTGAGATAGTCGATCAAATGCATGCCGTAGTTTTTGACGTGATTCCTGAATTGCATTTTCAGCAGCATTTAAAGATGCATTTTGAGCACGATGTAACCGCTCCGCCTCAGAGATTGCTGAGGAAAGCCAAGACTTGTAGTCAACTATGTTTTTTGCAGCATTCTCAATTAATTTTTGAGCATCACGCTTTGCTGCAGAGGCAAATTGGGCAGCTTCGCGAGCGGATTTATTAAGAATTTCACTTGCTTCACCTTCTGCAGTTGATACCAAATCAGCGGCATCACCTTCGGCAGCAGAGATGTATTTACGCCCACGTGATTCAGCAGATGTAAGGATACTTTTCGCTTTAGCTTCTGCTGCATCTAATTTTTCTTTTGAATTTCTATTTGTTTCAGAAACAAGGCGTTGAACTGCAGCATTTGCTTTTGCTTCACGCTGTTGCGCAGACTTAATCATTGCCATAGCAGTTTCAGTTGCCAAGATTTCAAACTCTTCACGACTTAAGCCAGTAATGTCGCGGCGAGACCTTAAATCATTTAATTGACTTTCAAGTTCGCGGATGCGCTCTAATGCATTTTGTGTTGGCGCAGGTTTACTTTCATCCTCGCCTTTGAATCCAACCCAACTAAGAAAATTTTTATCAGCCATGTCCTTAGCCTTCCCTACCTATAAACGAAATACAACTGGTGCGGGAGGTGGGACTTGAACCCACACGCCGAAGCACAGGTTCCTAAGACCTGCGTGTCTGCCATTTCACCACTCCCGCATTTATTACTTGAGTGC
>WLSX01000003.1 GCA_009705675.1 Actinomycetota bacterium
AGGCAACACGAAGTGAGTTCATTTGGCTTAGTTTACCTTAGTAAATGGGTGCAAACTCTAATTAGAGCGCTAAACCCAATAGTGCATCAATTGCTCTAGATACTGCCCCGCTTTGATTAACGTTTCCATCACTATTCGATTTTAAGGACCAATTCAACAATCTCTTCAAAGCATTTGGGGTATCAAGATTATTTGAAATGTCAGAAACTATATCGTTAATCATTTGTGTTGGATCTATAACTTCACTCTGAGCCAAAGCAACGCGAATTTGATTGACTTCATTTTCAGCTTTTATTAGTAATTGACCGCTCCATTGACGATCATACTGATAGTGACCACTTAGAAGGGCCCATCTGATAACCATCGGATCAACCCCATCTGAAAGTAATTTTGAAACAAATACAAGATTTCCTTTAGATTTACTCATCTTTTCACCGTCTAAACCAATCATCGCGGCGTGAACATAATATCTAGCAAACTCTCTACCGAAGGCGGCTTTCACAATTTGTTCACTCATAAAATGGTGCGGAAATATCAAGTCACTTCCCCCGCCTTGTAAATCTATAATTGGATTACTTGTTTTATCATCCAAATACTCACATGCGATCGCAGTGCACTCAACGTGCCAACCAGGTCGGCCAAATCCCAATTCGCTATCCCACCCTGGGTCATCTCCTACATTCGCAAGCCAGATAACCGGATCCAACGGATGTTTTTTGCCTTCTCGCTTTGGATCACCACCTCGCTCAGCAAATATTGCGATTGCTTCCTCTATAGAAATTGGCAGAGTTTTAAGAAAAGATTCAACAGTGAAGTAAAAGTCACCATTCAATTCATACAAATATCCGTTATTAGATAATTTCTTTATAAATTTTTCAATTAGGTGCATTGAATCGGTGACTTTTATAAAGTTTTCAGGTGGTAATACTCTCAGAGATGCCATATCGGAACGGTAAAGATCGATCTGTGAGGTCGCTAATACCTGCCAATCTTGCTTGTCTCGCTTGGCTCGCTCAAGAAGTGGATCATCTATATCTGTAATGTTTTCTACAAACTTTACTGAGGAATTTTTCAAGGTTTGATAGCGATTTATTAAATCAAAACTTAGGTATGTTGCGGCATGTCCTAAATGGGTTGCGTCATATGGCGTGATTCCACAAACATACATCTTAAATACTTCACTATTGGCAATCTCCAACAAACCTTTACTGGAATCCTTAAGTTTTAGATTAGGGAATGAAGTATTAGAAAGTAGTGGCAAGTAGAAACTAGGCCATGAGTTCATATCTAATTATCTCTCTTTAGACCGGTGGCCATGGCACTGCCGGCCAGCTTTGGCTTGGTTCTGGAAATATGCCGTTGGTGGCTAACTGCTCAATTCTCCTGCTTAGTGCACCGATCTCATCCGGGGTTAAATATTCCTTAAATAAATCTAAATCTAAGCCCTTTACATTGTTAAGCAGGGCTATCTCATTAGTAGAAAACTTTTCGTTGGCAAATTGCCATAGGACTGTTCTTAGTTTGTCTTCAGAATGAAAAGAAACTCCGTGGTCACAACCTTTTAATGCGCCATTTATATCAACTAACAAGTGGCCAAATTTGCGGTCGGTATTATTAATAATTGCATCAAACAAGGCTAACTTACGTAGTTGGGCGTCATCACTTTGACCAAACTCGACAACATCAACTGAATCATCAATATGAATCCATTCTTGAACCATGCCGAACCCAAATGGACCTTCCCGTAGCACGGTATATGGAACTATATTAAATTTTGCTAAATCACTTAACAAATATGCTGAGTACTCACGGAAGGCAAGATTGCCATCTGGAAAATCCCAGAGTGGTCGCTCTCCGGCAACTGGTTTGTAGATGACCTCAATAATCGGATCTGTACCGACAACTTGTGCCAACAAAGTTGCATTAGATGCATCAACTAATCGGCCGACTACTGTGAGCTCTCCATTCAGAATTAAATCTGCTGCGCCTTTCATCTGCGATAACCATTTGCTCGTGGACATAGATGACCAAGCGGATCAATTGGTAAACCACAAAATGGGCAAGCAGGCCTTCCAGCGTTTACTAAAGCGGTAGCACGTTCACAAAAGCCTTTGACCTGAGAAATTCTAAGAGATGCAATCAAAAGATCTGGGCCATAATCAATATCATCTAGAACTAGTTCGTCATCCTGAGAGGCTGCTTGAATATTTACTACAACTAAACCATTCTCCCAAGTAATACTAATTATTCCGACCTGAAAATCCTCATCAATAGGCAACTCCATGGATTCATTATCAATCTCAGCAGCAGCCAATATATCTCCAGTAGAAGCGAGTTTTCCGCGCCTTAACTCACGAATTAAATCCTCAAATCTTTCAGTAAGTGCAATAACTTGATTCTTTTCCAAAGTTACAGAATTTAACCCATCAGCAGATTTAACTTGAATAAAGAACTGCCTCTGACCTGGCTCGCCAATGGCACTAACAATAAATCTAGTTGCTGGTTCATGCCTATAGATAATCCTGGGCATCTACTTCCACCACCATTGGCGAAGTGATGCCAAAGTATCACCACCGCCAATCTGATTGCTCTTAAATTTCTTTATTCCATTTTCAGCGAGTTTATAATTGCTTTGCAATATCGTAGATTTAGATTTTTCCAAATTAATAACTGTTAGCGATGCTGGTTCTGCGACGAAGCTTTGGAAGCGATCTATTGGCAAGCCAAGGCTAGAAGTAATCATCATTTTTATGATATCTCCGTGAGTAACAACCAGTACTGGACCCTTCTTTCCTGCTAAATCCGTTAGCATCAGGTCAACTCTCTTCCGCATACTTTTAAAACTTTCTCCGTCTGGAAATGTGAAGGTAGATGGCTTTGTTTGAACACTTCGCCACTTTTTGTCCTTACTCAGCTTTGAAAGTTTTTTACCTGACCAATCCCCATAATTCATTTCAATTATTCTTTCATCGACCTCAAACTTTAAGTCTGGATTTTTAACCATAAATGGCGTGACCGTCTGAATGCATCTAGTCATTGGGCTTGAATAAACCTGGGAAAAATTGATGGGTTTAAGGTATGGAATCAGAGCTTGTGCTTGTTTAAATCCTTCTTTTGATAACTCAACTGAATCATCCTGGCCAGCCAATATTCCTTTGACATTCGCCACTGATTGGGCATGACGCAAAAGATAGACAATCGGCATTTGGCAAGGTTACCGATCTTTTACCGCTCTTGTTGCTAGCCTGCCAGCCATGGAACGACGTAAATTAGGCGGAGTATCAATCTCCCGACTTGGTCTAGGCACTATGACCTGGGGGCGCGATACTGACGAAAATGAAGCTGCACAGCAGCTGCAGTACTTTGTTGAGGCGGGCGGAAATTTAGTTGATACCGCAGCTGTATATGCAGATGGTGATGCCGAACGCGTTCTGGGTGGATTTATTGGCACACTTATTAAACGAGATGATCTTTTTATTGCAACAAAGGGTGGAATAACTTTTAAAGATGGTTCACGCCAAATCAATAATTCACGCAATGAATTAATATCGGATTTAGATAGATCTCTAACAAGATTAAATGTTGATTACGTTGATCTTTGGCAAATTCATACCTGGGATAAAAATACGCCACTTGAGGAAACTTTATCTGCTTTAGATTATGCAACTAGCTCTGGAAAAGCACGGTATGTAAGTGTCTGTAACTTTAATGGGTGGCAATTAGCAAGAAGTACCACATTGCAAAATCCAATTTTTGGCAAAGCTGCAATTATCGCTGCTCAAAATGAATATTCGTTATTAAATCGCAAGGCAGAAGAAGAAGTAATCCCTGCTTCGTCAGCTTTAAATCTCGGTTTCTTAGCGTGGTCACCCCTTGGCAGAGGAGTTTTAACTGGAAAGTACCGTGGCGGGGTGCCATCAGACTCTCGAGGTGCGTCACCACACTTTGCTAATTTTGTTGAACCATATCTTTCAGAGCGGGCAAACCAGATTGTTGAAGCGGTTTGCGTGGCAGCTGAAGGATTGGGTTACTCACCTCTTGAGGTAGCACTCTCCTGGGTTCGAGATGCACCAGGTGTAACAAGTGCGTTAATTGGCGCAAGAACCGGTGCGCAACTTCGCGGAATACTTACCGTTGAACAAATTACTTTGCCAGAACAGGTTAGGCAGGCATTAAATGAGGTTTCAGCCTCTAATTAAACATTCTCCAAAAACTCATATAAAACTCTAACGCCAAATTTTAATCCTTCAATTGGTACCCGCTCATCCACGCCATGGAATAGAGCAAAGAAATCCAAATCCTTAGGTAACTTAAGTGGAGAAAACCCATAACCAACAATTCCTAAATCATGCAGCGCTTTGTTATCAGTTCCACCGCTCATTAGGTAGGGAACTGGAATGCCAGCGGCATCTTCTCCATTAATCGCATCGCACATTGCTTTAACTAACGGGCCCGCAAATTCAACCTCAAGGGCTATATCTCGGGTTAAAATCTCAACTTCAATCTCATCACCTGCAAGTTTTTTAATAGTTTGATGCAGTTGCTCCTCATATCCAGGCAAGAACCTGCCATCAACTGTGGCACTTGCACTTTGAGGAATCACATTAACTTTATATCCAGCCTCAAGCATTGTTGGATTGGCGGTGTTAGAAATGGTTGCACCCAGCATTTTTACTGCATCACCTAAATGATGGAGTAATGGTTTCACATTTTTAGCATCATATTTATCGCCGGTAAGTTCTGCAATTTTTCTAAAAAGTAAACTGCTGGTTTTTGTCTCAAGTTGCGGCCATTCATAATTACCAATTCTAGAAACTGCATCAGCAACTTTTGTAACGGAATTATCTTTATTTATAAAAGAGCCATGTCCAGCCGTTCCTTTAGCAGTAAGTTTTAACCATTGAATACCTTTTTGTGCAGCTTCAATAAGATACAAGCGGTGCTCGCCAGTAATAGTTATTGAAAACCCGCCCACCTCTGACACAGCTTCGCTGTAACCATCAAAAATCTCTGGTCGATGCTTAACCAACCAACGAGATCCATAGTTAGAACCAGCTTCCTCATCTGCAAAGAAAACAAGCAAAATATTTCTAGGTGGTTTATAGCCAATCCGTTGCCACATTCTCACCGATGCCAAGATCATGGCATCCATATCCTTCATATCAACTGCTCCGCGGCCCCAAATAAATCCATCTTTTATTAGGCCGCTAAATGGATCGACTGACCAATCATCGGCATTTACTGGAACTACGTCGATATGTCCATGTAAAACTAAGCCAGGACGTTTCGGATCGCTGCCTTCAATCTTTGCCACCACATTTACTCGGTTTGGGGCCGTTTCAATTAACTCACTTTTAATGCCGACCTCAGATAATTTACTTGCAACATATTCCGCCATTGCTTTTTCATCACCACGACCTTCGCCATGGTTAACGCTAGGAATACGAATCATTTCTTGGCAAAGCAATATCGTTTCGTTCTCTAATTCAATGATCTGATCAGCACTCAATTTCATGAGGCTATTCTCCTATATAATTTGGATTTCCATTGATTTCAGATTGCGTTAAAATAAAAGTAGGTCCGGGTGGCGGAATTGGCAGACGCGCTAGCTTGAGGTGTTAGTGCCCGTAAGGGCTTAGGGGTTCAACTCCCCTCTCGGACACGCCTAATATCCTAAAAGGTAACAATAAGATGCGCAGGTGGATAAAGCGGCCTCAAATCTGATCAGAGTAATTCCAGATTTCCCAAAACCTGGAATTATTTTCAAAGATATAACACCCCTCCTTGCTGACGCAAAAATGTTTAAGCAAAGCTGCCAAGAGATTGCTGATTTAGCAGAACAGGTTGATTATCTAGCTGGCATTGAGGCGCGAGGATTTATTTTTGCTGCAGCTGCTGCATCCCTTATCAATAAAGGATTTATCCCAATCCGTAAAGTAGGAAAATTACCAGGTGAAACAATTTCGCAAAGTTATGATCTTGAGTATGGACAGGCAACTCTTGAAATACATGCCAACATAATTCCAGCAGGTAAAAAGGTTTTAATTGTTGATGATGTATTAGCCACTGGTGGAACTGCTATTGCTGCCATAGATTTGATACTTCAGGCGAAGTTAATACCCGTTGGAGCATGTTTCCTGATTGAAATAGCTGAATTAGGTGGAAGATCACGGATCAATCAGGCCCATGGTGGTCTACAAATCAACACAATCTTGGCAGAATGACCTTATGGCCGAACTGATCTATTACTGCGGAACGATGGATAGTGGTAAATCCACTTTGGCTTTGCAAACTGCCCATAACCATCGCTCCCGTGGCAGAGATGGAGTTATCTTTACCAGTAAAGATAGAGCAGGCAAAGGTTTAATTTCTTCTCGTCTTGGATTGCAAATTGAAGCACTTGAAGTTGATACTGATCTAGACATACACAAATTAATTGTTGAAAGATTATCTATTGGCGGTCGAATTAGTTTTATTATTTGTGATGAAGCCCAGTTCTACACGCCAGAACAAATTGAGCAGCTTGCAAAAATTGTTGATGGCTTGGGAATTGATGTTTATGCATTTGGAATTCTCTCTGACTTTAGAACAAAGTTATTCCCAGGAAGTGCGCGCTTAGTTGAGTTAGCTGATCGGGTGCAAACCTTGCAGGTTGAAGCACTTTGCTGGTGTGGTGAGCGAGCAACCCATAATGCCCGTACTGTTGATGGAAAGATGGTAACTGAAGGCGAGCAGGTTGTAGTTGGCGATGTCAGCACCTCCTCCACGGTTGCTTATGAAGTTTTATGCAGACGGCACCATATGCGCAAAGTAACATCCAAGGTTTCAAATCCAGCAGCAGAACAATCTCTGCCGTTTAATAACTAAAGAAAGGCAAAATGAAAACTAAAGGATACGCCGCAAAATCAGCTGGAGCATTACTTGAAAGTTTTGAGTTTGAACGTAGAGAGCTAAAACCACGAGATGTAGCACTTGATATTTACTACGCTGGAATTTGTCACTCCGATATTCACCAAGCTCGTGAAGAGTGGGGTCCTTCGATATTTCCAATGGTCCCTGGCCATGAGATTGTTGGAAAAGTTATTGAGATTGGCTCCCAGGTAAGTAAATTTAAAGTGGGCGAAATAATTGGAGTTGGAGTTTTTGTTGATTCCTGCCGCAAGTGTTCTAGCTGTAATGCCGGACTTGAACAATATTGTGTTGAAGGAATGACTGGAACATACAACGCACTTGAGCGTGATGGTAAGACAATTGCGCAAGGTGGCTACTCGGATAAGTTTGTTATTGATGAGGACTACGCAGTGCATGTTCCTTCAAATCTAGATCTCGCTGGAGTTGCACCACTTATGTGTGCTGGAATAACACTTTATTCACCACTTAAGAATTGGAATGCCGGCCCTGGTAAAAAAGTTGGCATTATGGGATTAGGTGGCCTTGGCCATATGGGTCTTAAATTCGCTCATGCATTAGGTGCTGAAACTACAGTCTTCTCCCACTCACCTGAGAAGGAATCTGATGCGAAAGCAATGGGTGCAGATCATTTTGTTGTAACAAAAGATATGAAATCACTATCAAAGTTAAATATGAGTTTCGATTTGATTTTGAATACGGTTTCAGCAGACCTAGATCTAGATCCGTATCTACAATTTCTAAAATTGGATGGAACCTTAGTTGTCATTGGCTTACCTGGTAAGCCTTATGCCATTAATGCTGGAACATTACTTGGCCAAAGAAGATCCTTGGCTGGTTCAATGATTGGTGGAATTGCTCAGCTGCAGGAGATGTTAAATTTTTGCGGCCAACACAATATTGTTAGCGATGTTGAGGTAATTAAATCTGATTATATAAACAAAGCTTATGATCGAACTGTGGCAAGTGATGTTAAATACCGCTTTGTAATTGACGCGAAAAGCTTTTAAACAAATTGGTGGGCAGCCAGCGCCAGCAATGGCGCTAAAGCTAAAGCTGGAAGAAGATTGCCAACCGCAATTTGCTTAATTCTAAGGAGCCGCAAGGCAATTCCAACCAGCAATATGCCACCAACTGCAGTCATTGCTGAAACTTGGTAATCAGCCAGAATTGAACCTAAAAATAAGCCGATAGCTGTCCAGATAAACTGATAAATACCTACAGGCAAACTTGATAATGCCACTCCCCAGCCAAGGGATGCAGCAAACGCAAGGGATGTAAAACCATCCAGTGTGCTCTTCAAAACCAACTGATCAATACCAGTTCCCATGCCATCAGAGATGCTGCCAAGAATTGCAAGGGGTCCAATTGCAAAAATCAATGAAGCGGAAACAAATCCTTCAACAAAGTTTGAGCCGCCATCTTTGCTAAATCTCTTTTTAAGCGATACGCCAACATTCTCAAGTCGGTCTTCAATTTTTAGTAAAGAACCGATTACAGCTCCAGCAAGTAGAGAAAACACAACAACTAAAATGACCCAACCCTTTGGCATCGCATCATGAAGATCTTTATGCCAATAAGCAGATAAAGCATCAGCAGCCGAGATTATTGTTACGCAACCTAAAACATCAGTTATTAGGTTTCTAAGTTTTTCACTTATCTTCCCGCCAATAAAGACACCTAAGGTGCCACCAATAATAATTGTTGCGATATTTAAAACAGTTCCAAAACCTGGAAACACTAGGCGAACCTAACAAATGAGGCAATGCCAACTATAAGACAATAAATTGCAAAGGGATAAAGTGTCTTCGTTTTAAACCATCGAACTAAGAATGAAACACTGAAATATGTTGCAACAAATGAGACTAGTGAACCGACCAAGATTTGGCCGAGTAGCTGTTTAGCATCACTGGTGAATAATTCTGGTAATTTTACAATTGATGCACCAACAATTACTGGTAATGAAAGCAGGAAGGCAAAATCAGAGGCAACAGAGTGATTCAATTTGCGAAGTAATCCGGCGCTCATAGTGACACCAAATCTACTAATTCCGGCAAATAGAGCCAGGCTTTGTCCAAAACCAATTACGACTGCACTCTTTGCATTTACTCGGTGATCAATCTCTGCATCGGAATCATGATACTCATGAGCAATATCTCGCCTAGACAATCTTTCGGCAGTAATTAAAAGTAATCCGTTGATAGTGAGAAAAACTGCTGAGTACTGAGGTTTGCCGAAAATACTTTGGAAATAATCTCCAAAGACAACCCCTAGGATTCCAACCGGAATAGTTGCAATAACAATATAGCCAAGTACTCTAAACGGAGTTGATTGAAAATTCCTGGACTTAAATGCTCTATAAGTCCCGCCAATTAATCCGATCCACCGTTTTCTAAATACAATAAATAATGCAATTGAGCTAGCAAGATGCATAGCAATCGTAATTAACAAATAAGCTTGATTTTCTTCGCTAATAAACTCTCTGAATGATCCGCCAATCCATGCTGGTATCAAAATCGCATGCCCAAGGCTTGAGATTGGAAATAACTCAGTTATGCCCTGAATAAATCCAGTTATAACTGCTTGACCATAGGTAAAACTCAAAATAACCCAATCGGTAGTTGTTGTGGGCTAGAGTTTAGCAGTGAGCATGTCAACAAACGGTGATAACCTGTCTAAAAGAATAGTTAATATGCTGCGGCCATCTAGAACAATTCCAAATACCCCATGGCGAGCTGATTCCACATGGTCACTTGGTACTGGCAAACATCACATTCAAAGACTTGCCATTCTTTTGTTTGGTTTAACAATATTTGGAATAGGTGAGGCATTTCTAGTTGTAACAGGCCTTGGTAACTCACCTTGGGTAGTTCTTTCAGAAGGAATATCACTTCACACCGTTTTAAATATTGGTGAATCGACATTTTTAGTTTCAGTGCTTGTGCTTTTACTATGGATTCCGCTTAGGCAAAAACCGGGATTTGGAACGATAGCTAATATTGTTGTAATTGCGGCCGCAATTGAGGTTGGATTGTTTTTTATACCGTCAGTTGATAATACTTTTGCAAAATATTTTTATATTTTATTTGGAATAGCGTTAGTTGGCGCCGGTTCATCTCTTTACATAACCTGCGGACTTGGAACTGGACCTCGCGATGGTCTGATGACCGGGTTGCATTACAAAACTGGGGTGCGAGTTGGAAGGGTGAGATTAGGAATAGAGATAATCGCCGCCAGTACTGGGGCGGCACTTGGAGGCTCATTGGGTATCGGAACCCTGCTATTTGCACTGCTTATAGGCCAATCAGTGGCAATTTCCCTCGGTGTCGTAGACCGACTTACCACCAAGTAACCAATAGATTTAAGCCATTCCCACGGCTTGTTAGACCGCATCTGACTACATGTCGAAAACACCATGTATAAAAAACAGAAAGGTACCTCCATGCTTGATAGCTTCTTTAAAATCAGTCAGCGTGGCTCAACTGTAGGTCGAGAAATCCGTGGCGGAGTCGTCACATTTTTCACAATGGCTTACATCGTTGCGCTTAATCCATTAATCATCGGTCTTGCTAAAGATGCTGATGGAAAATTCATTGGCGGAGGCGACGCACCTAATCTTGCATTAGTTGCTGCTGCTACCGCACTTATCGCAGGCGTTATGACCATCCTGATGGGCGTAGTCGCAAACTTTCCATTAGCTCTTGCTACCGGCCTAGGTTTAAATACCTTCGTTGCCGTTGGCATTGCCTCCAAGATGACCTGGGCAGATGCCATGGGTCTTATTGTTCTTGAAGGCCTAATTATTCTTGTCTTGGTACTAACTGGATTCCGTATTGCGGTTTTCAGAGCTGTACCTGGTCAATTAAAGATCGCTATCTCAGTTGGTATCGGCCTTTTCATCGCCTTAATTGGATTAGTTGATGCTGGTTTCGTTCGCAGAACTGGCTCAGGCCCTGTCCCTGTGACTCTTGGCGACAACGGCAATCTAGTTGGTTGGCCTGTACTTGTATTCGCATTTGGTCTGTTCTTAATGATCGGATTAACTGTGAAAAAAGTTAAGGGCGCACTTCTAATTGGAATCGTTGCAGCAACTGTGGTTGCTATCGCTGTCGAATCAGCATTCAAAATTGGTCCAAACTTTGATGGTGCAACTGGAACTGTAAATCCAAAGGGCTGGGGCTTAAATGTTCCTGCTATGCCTGATGCAATTGCAGCAACTCCTAAGTTTGACATAATTGGTGATTTCAACCTTCTTGGTGGATTTGACCGTATCTCAATCGTTGCAGCACTTCTTCTAGTATTCACACTTCTACTAGCTGACTTCTTTGACACTATGGGAACAATGACTGCAATTGGTCACCAAGCAGGCCTAGTTGATCGCAATGGCAATGTAGAAGGTGCTGAGCGCATTCTTCTTATTGACTCATTGGCTGCTGCTGCCGGTGGTGCTGGTTCAGTTTCTTCTAACACCTCATACATTGAATCAGCCTCTGGTGTTGGAGAAGGTGCAAGAACAGGTCTTGCTTCAGTTGTTACTGGAGTTCTATTCCTGCTTACAACCTTCCTAGCCCCTCTTGTTGCAATCATCCCTTACGAAGCTGCTACCCCAGCTCTTGTAATTGTTGGTTTCTTAATGATGAGTCAAATCAAGGGAATCGATTGGGATGATCTTGGAATTGCAATTCCAGCATTCTTAACCATTATCTTGATGCCATTTACTTACAATATTTCTGTAGGTATCGGAGCAGGATTTGTCTCATTTGTAGTTATTAGAGTATTCCAAGGACGCTCAAAGGAAATCCATCCTTTGATGTACCTAGTATCTGGATTATTCATGGTTTATTTCTTGCAATCACCAATTAATATCTGGACTGCATAATCTAAATCTAAGTAAAGGGGCGGACCTTTTGGTTCGCCCCTTTACCATTTAATAGGTTCTAATTTTTTTTCTATTAAACGATTATTAACTTTGCTAAATGGCTTTGATCCAAAAAAACCACGGTAAGCAGAAAGTGGGCTTGGATGGGCGGATTCAAAAAGATCATCCTTGCTGAAGTAATGTGATAACTTTTGTGCCTCATTTCCCCATAAAATTCCCAGAGCTCCGTTCTTCGCGCAATGTTTAATTACGGACTCTGTAAATACTTGCCAACCAAGATCTGAATGTGAGCCTGATTTACCCGGCTCAACTGTGAGACTGCGATTAATTAAAAGAACTCCTTGGTTAGCCCAGTCTGATAAATCACCATTATTTCTTTTTATTCCTAAGTCACTCTCTAGCTCCTTATAAATATTTTTTAGGGATGCTGGTAATTTCGTAATACTTGGAGAGACTGAGAACGCCAAGCCATTTGCATAATCTGGGTTTGGATATGGATCCTGGCCGACAATAAGTACCCTGATTGAATTTGGATTACTTGAAAAAGCTGCAAAAATATTTTTCTCACTTGGAAGAAAAACACTAGGTAGTATTTCTGAGATAATACTTAGTGTTTGTAAGTCACTAACTTCATGCCATGGTTTTGGCAGTAGGCCCAATAAGTCAACGGGCACGGGCAAAAAACCGACCGCTCTCGGCCTGAACTGAAATCGCCAAACCATATGCATCTGAGAGATTTTGATCAGTTATTACAGAGTTAATCTCTCCTTGAGCAATTACAGCTCCACTTCGAAGCAGCAAGGCGTGGGTAGTTCCGACTGGAATCTCTTCAATATGGTGCGTCACAATCACTGTTGCAGGTGCTAGTGGATCTTTTGCAAAGGTTTCTATTCTCTTTAACAAATCTTCTCTTCCGCCTAAATCAAGCGATGAAGCCGGCTCATCTAAAAGTAGTAATTCCGGATCTGCCATGAGCGAGCGAGCAATTTGTACCCGCTTTTTTTCACCTTCGCTAAGTGAGCCAAATAATCGATCCCCTAATTCGCGCACGCCAAGGGCAGTAAGGAGTGCCATTGCTCGGGATTCATCCCATAAGTCATATCGTTCCTGCCAACGACCGAGCATTGCGTAGGCGGCAGTTAAGACAACATCCATAACCAATTCATCCAGTGGTAATTGTTCAACTAAAGCAGAAGAGCTCAAACCAATTCTGGTTCTTAACTCAAAAACATCCACTTTGCCGAGTTGTTCACCGAGAATTTTGATAGTGCCAGTTGTTGGGTGAATCAGTGAAGAACATATCTGCAGTAATGTAGTTTTACCTGCTCCATTCGGGCCAAGAATTACCCATCGTTGGCCATCTAAAACATGCCAATCAACCGGGCCAAGGATTACTCGCTCACCTCTGCGAACGCTTATATTTGATAACTCTAATATTGCGCTCATAAGGATGAAAGATACCGCGCCAGATGGGGTAATACGGTTAATCTGACCCAATGCCGAATAAAAATCCCCCTGCCTTTACCGGGCTTATTCTGGTTTCAGGCGAAGACCGTCCTGGAATTACTCAAAGCCTGATGAATGTTCTTTCAGAGTTCGCGGTAAGTGTCGTAGATATTGAGCAACTAATAATTAGAGATCGACTACTTCTAACCGTCTTAATAACGCTTAATGAGGATCATGCTGAAGCGGTTGCTGCCGATCTGCAACTGCTGCAAGAGAAGATTGGCCTAGATATCGCTATCGATTTTGTTCATCATGAGCAATTAGTAGCTGATTCAGAGCAACTTAACGTGGTAATTATTGGTGAAAGTATTAATCCGGCACCTATCGCAGCAGTTGCTGATGAAATTGGAAAACTTGGTGGAAATATTCTCGCAATTCGTAGAACCGCAACAACGCCAGTACTGGCATTTGAGCTAAATATTCAGATTCCTAATAAATCTATCAAGGATGTGCAGCGAGCTTTAGCAAAAGTGGCAATTACAAACCGTATCGATCTAGCAGTCGAGCCAAGCAATAGGAGTCGGGAAGCAAAAAGATTGGTTCTACTTGATATGGATTCCACCTTAATACAGCAAGAGGTAATTGACCTTTTAGCAAAGCATGCCGGTAAATTAGACCAAGTTTCAGAAATAACGGCAAAGGCTATGTCCGGTGAATTAGATTTCTCTGAAGCACTATCTGCCAGAGTCGCACTATTAACTGGATTAGATGAATCGGTAATTATTGATGTGCGCAAAGAGATTACTTTAACTAACGGAGCCGAGAAATTGATACAGACTCTTCATAAGCAGGGTCACAAGGTCGGCGTAGTTTCTGGTGGATTTATAGATGTAATTGAGCCAATTCTTAAAGATTTGAAGATTGATTACTACCGAGCAAATAAACTACAAATTGCCAATGGAAAATTAACCGGAAAATGTGAAGGTGAAGTGATTGATCGAGTTGCTAAATATAAATCGTTGGTTGAATTTGCAGAAAAAGAAGGTGTTGATCTTTCGCAAACTGTTGCAATAGGTGACGGTGCAAATGATTTAGACATGATTGAGGCGGCAGGTTTAGGCATAGCTTTCAATGCAAAACCAAAAGTGGCTGCTGCCGCGGCAACTACAATTAGTACTTCTGATCTTTCAACAGTCCTATTGTTAATGGGTATTCAACCTAATTCTTAAAACTTTTCCTAGCAAGGTTGCGTAATTTATTCACCATTTCGGCTGGATCACTAGATTTATAAACTGCACTACCAGCCACAAAACAATTAGCACCAGAATTGGCAGCAATTTCAATAGTAGATTCAGATACTCCCCCGTCGATCTGAAGAAGAGGAATCGGATCTTTACATCTATTGATTCGAGATCTTGCAATTGCAACTTTACTCATTTGCTCACTCATAAATGATTGACCTCCGAAACCAGGTTCAACTGTCATAATTAATAACATATCTATTTCCTCTATGAACTCCTCAACAATAGAAAAATCTGTCGCTGGCTTTATCGCTAACCCAACTTTCGAACCGTTAGATTTAATGTCTAAAATAGTTTGGCGAACATTTTTGGCAGCTTCATAGTGGAAAGTAACCGAATCACAACCATTTTGCGCATACTTAGGAGCGAGATTATCTGGATCTTCAATCATAAGGTGGGCATCAACAGGTAATGATGAGAATTTGATAATTTCAATTGCTTGCTTAAAATCAAAAGTAAAATTTGGCACGAACTTGTTGTCCATAATGTCTAAATGCAACATATCGGAGACTTCTTTTACTTTATTAATCTCATTTTCGAGATCATCAAAATTGGCGTTGAGAATACTTGGACAGATAAATACTTGGTTCTTCATATCTAATTTAACCAACCTTCTCGAAAAGAACCATAAACATTCCGTCTGATTGATCTAGGTGTGTCCAAAGCTGCATACTTCCATCATCTTGAAGACCTTGCAGATGGGCAGTAGCAAAAGTAGGGATAGGCAGAATCTTCATATCTGAGTGCGCATCAAGAAAATCAATTACTTGGGCTTTAGTCTCCGCTAAATGAGGTGAGCATGTAACGTAAGCAATAAGTCCACCAGGGTTTAGTAGTAGGTAAGCACTGCTTAATAAATTGCGTTGCAAAGTTACTAATTCCTTCAAATCCTTCAAAGATTTTCGCCACCTAGCTTCTGGCCTTCTTCGTAGTGCGCCAAGTCCAGTGCACGGTGCATCCACTAATATCCGATCAAATCTCTCATTAAAATTACTTGAGTCAGTACCATCAAAACTAACAACTTGTTGATTGTTTACAACTCGTTTTACCAACTCTGCACGATGCGGGATTGGCTCATTCGCAAGAAATTTCGCCGATGGATCCTGCTCCCTTAATGAATTAAAAAGGTATGCAGCTTTTCCTCCAGGACCAGCGCACATATCAAGCCAAGATAGTCCAGGTTGCATTGTTGCTAGAAAATTTTCAACGACAGCTTGCGATCCGCGATCTTGTACGCCTGCCCTTCTTTCAATTATTGGCGCAAACTCAGATGGTACGCCAGATATATTTGCTCCGTTTTGATACCCAGATAATTTAGTAGCACCAGCCTCACACAACTCAGTAATTGTAGATTTACCTGGCCATGCAACTACATCAGGTTCTGCTGGCAAATTATTGGCTTTCAATAGATCTTCTACTTTCTGCCAATCTTTAAGTTGATCATAAAAGGAGGAGATGATCCACTCAGGATGGCTATATTCAATAGAGAGCCTCTGCAAATTTGGCATACTGGTTAATTCAGACAAATCATTTGTATCGGCTGAAACTTTCCGTAGTATTGCATTCACATAAGATGCCTTCGATTCACCAGCCACCAATTTTGCAACCTCAACTGTTTCAGATACAGCGGCATGATCAGGAACTCGCATTTGCGTCAACTGGTGTATTCCCATTCGAAGAAGATCAACAATTTTAGGGTCAAGATCATTAAATGGGCGATCAATAAACTTGGTCAGTATGTAGTCATGGCGACCTTGCATACGTAGTGTTCCATAGGCTAATTCAGTTGTGAAGGCTTTATCGGCAGTATTCATCTTTGATTTTGATAGTAACTCAGGCAGCCTAATGTTTGCGAATGCACCTTCTCGATTTACTTGATGCACTAATTCATATGCTGTAAGGCGAGATGGGTTTGGATTTGGCTTACCCAAGTTGTAAACCAACTCTGCTAGGTAATCCTCTAATGAATTCTGCAGCACTCATCTGTGAGCGGCCTGCAGGAGTTAGCCTCAGAATTTCAATTGCACCATCTAATACACCTACAAATAAACGTTCACCATCAACAACAATTTCTGCTGGTTTAATTTGGTTTGGGACTGAGACTGTAACTAACGAATCTATTTTAATTCTTGACTCTCCCAGCAAACTCCACACCCCAGGATTACTAGATAGAGCGCGAAATCTATTCACAACCTGATTAGTATTCTGTCCCCAATCTATCTTTCCATCGTTTTTACTTATCTTTGGTGCCAAAGTAATTCCATTAGATGATTGTGGTGTTGGAGTTACACCCTCAGAAATGAGTTCGATGCTCTTTAATGCAAGATCGGAACCAATCTGACTTAACCTATTTAGTACCTCACCTGAATTTTCTTTTTCATCAATTGGCGTTGCTTGTTCTAAATACACCGGTCCAGTATCCATCCCCTTATCCAATTTAAAAACAGTTATTCCAGTTTGTTTATCACCACTAAGAATTGCCCACTGAACTGGCGCAGCTCCTCGCCAGCGAGGTAATAAGGAGAAATGAACATTAATCCATCCAAATTTTGGTATGTCAAGCAATCCAAGTGGAATTATTCGTCCGTAAGCAATTGTTATGACAATATCCGGTTTAGTATTGTCAATTATTTTTTTAAGGTCATCGTTATTAACGGGTTTTTCTATATTAATATCCTTTTTATCAGCCCAGATTGCTAACTCGTTTGCAACTACATGCATTCCACGTCCAGTAGCCTTGTCTGGATTAGTCAATAAAAAAAGTAATTGATGATTATTGCTTGCCTCTAATGCCGAGATCAACGGGATTGCTACTGGCGAAGAAGAAGCGACTACAACCTTCAATTTACTACAGTCCTAAACCGAAAGTTGAGTGAGGTGAGACTTTAATTGTTGGCGATTGACCAGATTCACTTGCTAACCCAAACCATTCAGATTCACGTATCTCTTTCATCGCAATTTTACGCTGTTCAGATTTCATACGATCGATGAAAAGAACCCCATTTAAATGATCAGTTTCATGCTGAAGGCATCTTGCAAGTAACTCAGTTCCCTCCACAATTATTGGTTCGCCATGCATATTAAAGCCTTTAGCAACTGCTCGAAATGCTCTTGGTGTTTCATAAACTAGATCTGGAAAAGATAAACAGCCCTCCTCACCCTCTTGTATCTCATCACTTAAATCTAGGGATGGATTAATAAGGTGACCAATTTCTTCATCTATATCCCAAACGAAAACTCGGAGTGGAACACCTATCTGTGGTGCGGCAAGACCAGCGCCAGGTGCAGCTTGCATAGTTTGAGTTAGGTCTTCAACCAGCTGCCTTAACTCTTTATCAAAATCG
>WLSX01000030.1 GCA_009705675.1 Actinomycetota bacterium
CCGGCAAAGATCGCCTCACCTGGTTACATGCCTTAACCACCCAACACTTAGAGCAACTACCAGTTGCCACTTGGATTGATGCCTTAATTCTTGATCCACAAGGACATGTGATTGAGCAATTATTTTTAGTAGATGATGGGCAAACTACCTGGATACATTTAGAAAAAGAGCGAACTCAAGGAGTAGTTGATTACTTAAACAAGATGAAATTTATGTTAGAAGTGGATGTAACTGATCAATCAAATAATTTCGCTGTCTTTAGGGCTCCAGGTCTGGCCGATAAGTTTGGTGGGCCATATGCATTGGTGCCAAGGAGTGAATTAAAAGAAACTACTGAAGCCTTTAACAAATCTCACACTCAGGTTGGTATTTGGGCATTAGAAGCTGAACGCGTTGCAGCAGGCCGTGCCAGGTTGTTATTTGAAACCGATCATAAATCTATTCCAAATGAGTTGGGTTTTTTAAATAACGCAGTACATATGAATAAGGGTTGTTATCGTGGACAAGAGACGGTGGCTAAGGTCTTTAACTTAGGACAACCACCAAGAAGATTAGTTTTATTACACCTAGATGGTTCTATGGTGGCGATGCCAGAGCATGGAGCAAAACTGTTTTTTGAAGGTAAAGAGGTTGGTTATATTTGCACGATGGCCCGTCATTTTGAGTTAGGACCAATCGCACTAGCGGTTATTAAACGAAACACTCCAGATACCGCCGAATTAGTATCAGAATCAGTGTCCGCAAATATTTTTATGGAAATTAAATAAACTTTATACTTTATTATAATTTTTTATAGTATGCATCCAAGAGTTTACAAGTTCTGCAGCATATCCGCTATTTTCTTTAATAAACTTATTTCTAAATTTTAGATTAATTTTAGACTTTAGAAGTAATTCAAAACTTTGATTTAAAATCTTTGGATTATCACTCAATTCTAAAGCTTTAATTTGCCCACCGTTACATTCTTTGAATAAATCTTTAGCACCACTCGTAGGCGTGGCCCAGACTGGAACACCGGCAAGCAAAGCTTCGCGCATTACGCGCCCATATGACTCAACCGGTGCTATTGAAACAAGAACACCGATTTTGTTCCAGGCATTTTTTAATTCCCTTTCAGAAAGTTGACCTAGGTAAATTACTCTGCTATTTGAAATTATTGATTTCAGTCTTGCTAAGAAATTAGATTTCTGATTTCCACTCCCAATTACAATTACCTTAAAATCTTGCACTGAAGAGTTGATTGATTTAACTAATCTTAAAAAATCCCAGATCCCACGGTCTTCATGGATTCTTCCGACCAACCCGATTGTTCTTGGCCTATTTGTTACCTTAGTTATAGCCAAAGATTTAGTAGGAACCTTAATCGGAACAGGTATAACATCAATTTTTGATAAATCAATTTTGAACTTTTTAGAAAGATTAATTGCCTGGTGGCGACTAACTGCTCGAACTGAAGTTGATTTTGCTAAAGAAACTCTTGCTAAGTAATATCTGGCTAGATTTATTAAGTTAATTTTTTTCCAATACGGATCAGCAATATCCCCATGTACTTGAGTTTGAATAGGATTTTTTTTACTCAAAAAATTATTCAAAAAGTATGAACTCCAAAAACTTTCCCAGGGGTCTCCGGCAATCAACAACTTGGCATCGAAGTTATGTTTTTTAAGTATTTTTCTAACTTTTAATGCAAATCTTACTGGGTTATGTGTTGGTTTAGATATTTGATAAATCCCTAATTGATTTCCGCTATTTGTAGCTAATTTTTGATTACTAGTAGTTGTTAAAATTATTAATTTATATGCTATAGATTTATTAGCAAGTTCTTTCGCATAAAGATTATGGCGTTGGATTACATCTTCTCCGCCTGAAGAAATATTTCCTCTAGGGTCAAGCATTAAAATTATTGATTGTTTCATATTTCTTTCTGATTATTCATTAAGGAAATTACCTTATTAATTTGTTCACGCTTAGAGTATTTAGATTGACTTTTCAATAAAGCCGCTAACCCAAATTTACGGATTTTTTCTGGAGAATCTAATAATTCAATTATGACTTCGGCTAGCCTATTTTCATCATTGGCATCAACCACCAATCCTTCTAACCCATCAGTTATCACATCAGTATTTCCTTTTATATTAGAAACTATCGATGGTAGACCACATGCCATAGCTTGCAATAGAGAAAAAGATAAACCTTCATAATCTGATAATAAAGCAAAAGCTTTTGATTTTTGAAGGGTACTAATTACTTCAAGTTCTTCTAACTGCCCAAAGAAAGTTACATTACCGCCAGTAGTTGAGGCTAGCGATTTTAAATTAGCTTCTTCCGGACCGCTTCCAACAATTGCTAAGCTTTTATTTGCACTAGCACAGGCTTTTATTAACTTATCTAAATTCTTCCATTTAACTAGTCGGCACACACTTATTAAATCAAATTCTACAGAATTTATATTAGAAGCAATAGGTGAAATTCCATTCGGAATTAATTCAATTGGTTTTTTTACACCCCAACTTTGAATTAGTTGTTTTAGCTCTAAACTTGGGCAAGTTATATATTCGAATTTATTTAAACTCCAACCAAGAAATATCCTTTGTAATTTATGTTTTGTAGATAGTTTAGATTTATTAAAATCCACGATTTTTAATTCAGTCTCGCCATTATTGAAAGCTCGTTCCCAGACTGGATCACCAACTACCTTCGCTACTGATCTATTCTTACTTAAAGATAGAGCGATTGCAGTTTCTTGGAATAATCCATTTGCAAAAATACAATCGGAATCTCTAATTTTTTTAATAATTAGTAAGCAGGTTCTAGCGAATCTAAAAGGTAAAAATTGATCTCTGATTACATAATTGACTGTCCAGGTTTCATTTATTGGTTTTGCTTGCGAGTTTTTAAGGGTGACAACTTGAACCTTATTATTAAAAGCTATTAGTTGTTCCGCAAGCGCCGGGATATAAGTTGCTGGCCCACCTATTTCAGGTCGATAAATTCCTGAAATTAATAAGGCGTTCATTTAACTGATTTTACCCAATTATCTAATTTTTCCGATATATCTTTACGTTGCGCCCACTTAATGGTTTGAGCAATTCCATCCTCAAGTTTTATTTTTGGTTTTGAACCAATTAATGATTGAATATAAATCGAATCCGACATAGTTTTTTTAGCATCGTTTGAATTTGTTTCAAATCGATTAAACATTACTTTTTTGTTAGTTAATTCTCCAACAGTTTCCAGGAGATAATTCATAGAAAGCGGTCTACCTCCACCTAGGTTGACCACGTCAGAGTAGCCCGGCCCTCTATTTTGTAATTCACCCATTAATGCGATTATGGAATTTACAGCATCTTCTATATATGTGAAGTCTCGCTCAATGCTTCCATCACCATAAAAGTTAAATTCACTTCCAGAAATTACATTAGCAATCATTCGGAAGTACGCCATATCCGGTCTTCCCCAGGGGCCGTAAACTGTAAAAAATCTTAAAGCTCGTGCCGAGGTGCCACTATTCTTAATTAATGTTGGCGTGAGCAATTCATTTGCAAGTTTGGTTGCACCGTAAAAACTTGTCGGGTGCAAATTGCTTTCTGTTTCAGAATAAGGGATTGCAGCCTTGTCTCCATACACACTAGAAGAAGATGCATAAAGAAAATATCTAATCTTATTCTCAACAGATTCAGTTAAAATATTTGTAAACCCGACTAAGTTACTATCAACGTATTTATAGGATTGATTCAACGGAAGCCTTACTCCGGCTTGTGCTGCCAGATTAATAACTACATCTGGCTTTGAAATTTTGATGAATTTACTAAATTCTACTTTATTACAAATATCTAAGTCAACAACTTCAACTCTAGACGGCTCCAATAACTCCTTGACTCTGTAATGCTTTAGTGACGTATCGTAGTAATCTGAAAAATTGTCTAACGCAAATACTGAATTACCAGCGTTAGTTAGTTTTTGACACAAAGCACTACCAATAAATCCAGCAGCACCCGTCACTAATATTTGCATTATCAGGCTATTCTACTTGCTTTGGTATAAATAAAAATCACTTGGAAAGTATAGGGAAATTCATTAGGATTACTTCAAATTGGGGGCAAAATTTGCGAAGAACTCATCTTTTAATAGTTAATTATGCGATGGATGAAAAGCATCAAGTTTTCTCCCACCAAGTAGAGGTAGTAAATAACTTATCTAAATACTTTGACCAAATATCAGTCTTAACTGGGCAAATTGGGAATTACAGTGTGCCAGAAAATGTAAAAGTAATTTCATACCAATGGATCGAAGGAAAAAGAATTATAAGTTTGATTAAATTTTATAAGGTTTTTCTTAATGCTATTTTGCGAAATAAATTTACTTCTGTATTTTCTCATATGACTTCTGTGCAATCGACATTAATTGCTCCAATTACAAAGATTATTAGACTCAGACATTTTTTATGGTATGCACATACAAGCAACAATTTTTATCTAAGAACTTCAAGTTTGTTACTAGATGGAATAATTACTTCAACACCAGGGTCATGTCCAATTTCTGGGAAAAAGGTTTATCCAATTGGACAGGCAATCGATAGCAAAAAATTTAGCAAAAAAGATAATTTTAAAGGTCCTATTTCTAGGCTAATTCATATTGGACGATTTGATCCAGCTAAAAAAATTGATGTAATTATTGAAACTGCTAGAAAGTTAAAGTCAAATAACTCAAAAATAACTTTGGAAATTATTGGTTCACCTTCTAGTAAAAAATATGAAAATTTTTCTAAAGCTATCAAAAATGATGTCATAGAGGACACTAAAAATGGTTGGCTAAAATTTACTCCAAGTATTTCAAGAGAAAGTATCCCAGATACTATTAAAACATATGATTGCTTTCTCCATTCATTTGAAGGCTCTTTAGATAAAGCACTTGTTGAGGCTACTCTCTCAGGGATTCCAGTTCTCACAATTAATAGCGAGTATCGAAAAATTTTTGGAAATTGGGATTTATCAAACCCAGGATCAAATCCAACTCTAGAACAAGAAGGGCAACTACTTTTAAAGTTAAATGACCAAATTATTATGAAGGAAATTAATCGACGCTATTGTATAGCAATTGCAGAACACGAATTAGTGGGCTGGATCAATCGTTTAGTAGGTATATTAAAAGGACAGGCAAAAGTTTGATTGTTATCTATAACTACAAATAAGTTTGGTTATGATGGCCTAATGGAGACCTTAACCACCATCTTATTAATTATCGCCTCCTTCACTCTCTCCTTCTTTTTAATCTATAAGGGTGTTACCGGGGTTGTTAAAAACATTAATGAGAGTAACAAATAATGGCATTTACAATTCCAGAGAATCTACATCCTGATCTAATGCCACTTGCTTGGCTAGTTGGCACCTGGCGAGGCAAGGGACGTGGTGAATATCCAAATGTGCCGGGCTTTCAATACGCCCAAGAGGTTTCCTTTAATCATGATGGACGTCCTTTTTTAAATTACTTCTCACGCTCTTGGATCATTGATGAGAATGATGAGATTGTGCGCCCTGCTGCATCTGAGGTTGGCTTTTGGCGAATAAAAGAAAATAATGTTTTAGAGGTAATACTTGCTCACAACACCGGCATCGCTGAAGGTTGGGTTGGCTTAGTGCAAGGAGCTAAGATTCAACTTGCAATGGATCAAGGTTATTCCGCACCTTCTGCAAAGATCGTAACCGCTGGCTCTCGCCTTTATGGATTAGTTGAAGGTGAATTATTTATTTCTTATGACATGGCAGCACAAGGTCAAACACTTCAAGCACATCTTTGGTCATCACTAGAAAGACAGGCAGAGTAATTAATAAGTTTGCAGGTGTTGTATTAGCTGAAGTTACTCGCGGTGGCATTGTTGAATCACTCCACTTAGGACATCTAATTGTTTTAAACTCAGATGGCACAACCTTTCTTTCTAAAGGAAGCCCAGAGTTAGCTTTTTATCCAAGATCAGCTGTTAAATCACTACAAGCATCCGCCATGCTTAAAGCAGGGCTTACTGTAAGTGATGAAGAGTTAGCAATAATTTGTGCATCCCATTCTGGTAATCAAATCCATATTGATTTAGTAACAAAGATGTTAGAGAAAAGAGATATTCCACTTTCTGCGTTAAAGAATGCTACTGATAAACCACTTGGTGAAAAAGAGAAAATCTCTTGGGGTGATAAGCCCGGCACGCAATTAACGCAGAACTGCAGTGGCAAACATGCAGGAATGTTAATTACCTGCCTGCAAAATGGTTGGGATTTGGGTACCTACTTAGAGATAAATCATCCACTTCAGATTGCAATTAAAAATGAGATTGAATTACTGGCAGGTGAACAAGTTTCTGCCTCAACCTTTGATGGTTGTGGGGCGCCATTATTTGCAATCTCTTTAACTGGATTAGCTAAGGCGATTTCCACCTTAGTCAAATCAAATGAAGCTATCTACAAACAAATATTTTCTGCCTGTACAAAGCATCCAGAGTTAGTTGCCGGTGCTGGCAGGTTAACAACTCGAATGATGAAAGCTGTTCCTGGTTTATTTATGAAAGAGGGGGCAGAGGGTATTGAGGTTTGTGCGCTAAGTGATGGCAGAGTGATTGCGATAAAGATTATTGATGGCTCATGGCGACCAGTTGCGCCAATCATTATGGAAGTTTTTAAACGC
>WLSX01000031.1 GCA_009705675.1 Actinomycetota bacterium
ACTTTCTCATTACTCAAAACGAACAGCAGATATTGAATACAAGTTTGAGTTTGCTGGTACTGAGTGGGGCGAGCTAGAAGGTATTGCTAACCGAACAGATTTTGATTTGAAATCACACTCCAGGGCTTCGGGTGAAAACCTAACCTGGTTTGATCAAGAGAAAAATGAACGTTGGACACCTTATGTAATTGAACCAGCTGCCGGTGTTGATCGATGCGCATTAACTTTTATGATGGATGCATATACCGAAGATGAAGCGCCAAACTCTAAGGGTGAGATGGAAAAAAGAGCGCTAATGAAATTAGATTACCGATTAGCACCAGTAAAAATTGGCGTGCTGCCGTTATCTCGAAATGCCGACCTTTCACCAAAAGCAAAGGATTTAGCTGATTCACTGCGCAAAAACTGGAATGTAGATTTTGATGACGCCGGTGCAATTGGCAGAAGGTATCGCCGTCAAGATGAGATCGGTACACCATTTTGTATCACCGTGGATTTTGAAAGCTTGGATGATCAAGCAGTAACAATCCGCGAGCGTGATTCAATGGCTCAATCTCGAATTGCAATTGATCAGGTGCAAAATTATCTAGCACCTAAATTATTAGGCTGCTAATTGTTAACGCAGGTTAAGCCACTTCGTCTGCCAATTTCTAATGGCAACTTTAAAAATAATGAGGTAGTTCTAACTACACCAGTTGTACTTGCCCCAATGGCTGGTATTACCAATGCCGCCTTTAGAAGATTATGCCGTGAGCAAGGGGCGGGGTTATTTGTCTCTGAGATGGTTACCGCTAGAGCATTAATTGAACGACGTGAGGAAACATTTAGATTAATTAAACCTGGTGTTGGAGAAACTCCAAGATCAGTCCAGTTATATGCCGTAGATCCTGTTGTATTAGGAAAAGCGGTAGATCTACTAGGGAATGAAAATTTAGCTGATCACATTGATTTAAATTTTGGTTGCCCAGTTCCAAAGGTGACCAGGCGTGGCGGCGGGGCAGCACTTCCTTATAAACGAAAATTATTCTCTGCAATTGTTGAATCAGCTGTTAAAGCTGCCAGTAAGTATGGAATGCCAGTTACAGTAAAGATGCGGGTTGGAATTAATTTTGAGCATCAAACATTTTTAGACTCAGCAAAATCAGCTGCTGATTTAGGAGTTGCTTGGGTAGCACTACATGCCAGAACTGCTGCGCAGTTATATGAAGGCAGATCTGATTGGAATAAAATTACTGAATTAGTTGAGCATCTTTCTTCCACTGATGTGCCAGTACTTGGTAATGGTGATATTTGGTCTGGCCAAGATGCCATTTCAATGATGGAACAAACAGGTTGTGCTGGTGTTGTAGTTGGCAGAGGTTGTTTAGGTCGTCCTTGGTTATTTGCAGATTTAGTAAGTGCTTTTAATGGTGAAAACAAACGGGTTAATCCAACCTTGTTTGAGGTTAGACAAATTATGTTGCGCCATGGTCAATTATTAGTTGAGTACTTTGAAAATGAAGATCGAGCTATGCGAGATATTAGAAAACATATGGCTTGGTATTTAAAGGGCTTTTCAGTACCGCGTGAGATTAGAGCTTCCCTTGGCATGGTCGGATCATTAACTGAGATGGAGCAATTGCTCTCTGGCGTTGCTGATCAACCATATCCGCAAGAGGTTGGTGATGGGCCAAGAGGACGAACTAGTCATGGCCGAGAGGTTAAATTACCCGATGGCTGGCTTGATGATCCAGATGAGTTTGCCACAATCACAATTGATGATGCTATTTCAGGTGGATAAAGTAATTGTTTATTTTTAAATTAATACGACGTGTTATCTCATTTATATTGTTACTGATAATTGTTATTCCACTTTATGTAGCAGGAAGTATTTGGTACACGGCAAAAAACAGTACGGTTGAAAAATCAGATGTAATTTTAGTAATGGGAGCTGCTCAATTTGATGGCCGGCCAAGTGAAATTTTACTTGCCCGTCTTAATCAAGCAAAAAGTATTTTTCAAGATGGTTTAGCGCCAAGAATTTATTCAGTTGGAGGCGGAGCACCCGGGGATCGCACAACTGAGGCAGCAGCAAGTAAGGCCTGGTTAATTGGCAATGGTGTTAAAAAAGCAAATATTTTATCGATTACAAAGGGGCGAGATACTTTAAGTAGCACCAAGGCATATGTTGAGCAAATGAAAAAAGCAAAGTTTTCATCAGTTGTAATTGTTACCGATCCATACCATTGTTATCGAGCAATTAAAATGGCAAAAGATCTTGGCATTAAAGCAACATGTTCTGCGGTTGAAAGTGGACCGGCCGCAAACTCTGGAATGAAGTATTTAGCCAGAGAGACTGGGGCATATCTTGCTTATGTAACCGTTGGACGGCTGGGAATAAAATTAAGCGATAGATTAATCGCAAAGAATCTATACTCTTAAGCCATGGAATTTCTACCAGCACTTGATTTACTCTCTACCTTAGTTTTTGCTTTGGTCGGCGCTCGGATAGCAGCTGATAAAGGCTTAGATTATGGTGGTATTGCATTTATTGCGGCAGTTGCATCACTTTCGGGCGGAACCTTAAGAAATCTGTTTCTTGGACTAACACCGGTATGGATTATTGATCCTTGGATAATTGTTTCAGTGTTAAGTGCTGTATTAATCACCTTAGTCTTTAGAAGAGTTACTCGTATCGGAAAAACTCTGCTGGTAATGGATACTTTAGGACTTGCCGTAGCGACCATCTCAGGATCACACCTTGCCTTTAAAGAAAATGTTTTGTGGTGGGCGGCGATAATTCTTGGGTTAATTACCGCGGTAACTGGCGGACTGCTCCGTGATGTTCTCTGCCAAGTAGAGCCTGTGCTTTTACATCGGGAAACTATTGGAACTTCATCCTTAATGGGAGCAATTACTTTTGTTGCACTTCATCAACTTGATGTTTCTCAAACCATTTCGGCAATCGCTGGGGCAGCAATCGTGGTAATAACTCGAATTGTCTCAATCTACTTTGATCTACATTTACCAAAATTTAATAAGCACACAAACCCATAATTAGTCGCAGTTTCTTAAAGTTTTGCGCACAGATAGGATTGCCATATGGTGATTAGAGCAGCCGCTGAACATCCTGGCTACAGCGCTTTTGATCGTGCCAGATTTTTAGATGAGCCAGCAAAACGTGGTGGCCGAACTGAGTTTGCTAGAGATCGCGCTCGAATAATTCATTCCTTCGCACTTCGACGTCTTGCTGCAAAAACTCAAGTTGCAGTTCCATGGGCAACTGATTTTCCAAGAACCAGACTTTCTCACTCACTTGAGTGCGCTCAAGTTGGACGTGAGTTAGGTGCTGCCTTAGGTGCTGATCCAGATTTAATGGAGGGTGCATGTCTTGCCCATGACATCGGGCATCCACCATTTGGCCACAACGGTGAAGAGGTTTTAAATCAATTAGCAGATTCTTGTGGTGGCTTTGAAGGTAATGCGCAAAGTCTTAGATTATTAATTAGATTAGAAGCAAAAACAGTTTTGCCAGATGGAAAATCAATTGGACTAAATTTAACTAGAGCTTCTCTTGATGCTGCCACAAAGTATCCATGGAGCAGGGTGAAGGATGCGAAGAAGTTTGGTGTTTATGAGGATGATCTTGAGATATTTAACTGGTATCGAACTGGTATTGAGTCTGGCAAAACCTCAATGGAGGCGCAGATTATGGATTGGTCTGATGATGTTGCCTATAGCGTTCATGATTTAGAGGATTCATTAGTTTCTGGTCAAATTAAATTAGATCAATTAAGCAATGATTTACCAAAATTATTTAAGGTTGCAAGAGAAATGTATTTAGCTGATATCACAGAGGCTGAGATGCAGATAGCACTTTCATCGCTGCAAAAATTATCTTGCTGGCCACGTTATTACGATGGTACTCATCGCTCACTTGCCCGTCTTAAAGATTTAGCAAGCCAGTTAGTTGGCAGATTTGCCCAAGCCGCTGAGGTTGCTACTCAAGAAACTTATGGTGATGGTGATCTAACCAGATATAGCGCAAACCTAGTTGTACCAAGGGCGCAGCGGGTGGAGGTGGCATTATTAAAATCAATGGCCGGGCATTATGTAATTAATGCTGCTGATTCCCAGATTAGGTATGCAGATCAACAGAAATTACTTACCGAATTGGTAGAGGCTATTTTGCAAAGTGCACCAGCAACCTTAGAGAGTTTTTTCTTACAGGATTGGCAGCAGGCGCAAAGTGATCAACAACGACTTCGAGTTGTAATCGATCAGGTCGCATCCCTTACTGATCCAGGCGCAGTAGCCCTGCATGAGCGCTTAATTAACAGGCGGTAATTTAAATTGTCTAAGCAGAAACTAGGATAGGAATATGGCTGGCCGGATTAAGGATGAAGATGTCACATATATTCGTGACCATTCACCAATTGATGATGTAGTTGCAGATTATGTGCAGCTTAAAAATGCTGGCGGCGGACAGAAAAAAGGCTTATGTCCATTTCATGATGAGAAGAGTCCTTCTTTTCATGTAACTCCAAGTAAGGGATATTTCCACTGCTTTGGTTGTCAGGTAGGCGGAGATGTAATTGCATTTATTATGAAGTTAGAACATTTAACATTTACCGAAACAGTTGAACGGCTGGCAGATCGAATTGGCTACACGCTTCGTTATGAAGCCGGAAGTGTTAATGCTGGTCCATCAATTAACCGCTCTAGATTAGTTGCGGCAAACACAGCAGCTTCAAATTTCTACCAAGAACAATTACAACTTCCATCTGCTCAACATGGCAGAGATTTTTTAACTAAACGTGGCTTTGACAGAGATGCTGCTAAAAACTTTAATGTTGGTTACGCCCCAGATGAGTGGGATGGTTTGTATAAAGAGCTAAAAGGTAAAGGCTTTACCGATGAGGAGTTAAATCTTGCCGGCTTAGTTAAAGAGGGAAGCAAGGGGATGATTGATCGATATCGAAATCGATTAATTTGGCCAGTTAAAGATATTTCAGGTGATGTAGTTGGCTTTGGCGCTAGAAAACTTGCCAGCGATGAGGTTGATACCGGTCCTAAGTATTTAAACTCACCGGAGACCCCAGTTTATAAGAAGAATGCAATTCTTTACGGCCTTGATATGGCAAAAAAAGAGATTGCAAAAAGCCGTCAGGTTGTAATTGTTGAAGGTTATACCGATGTAATGGCAGCGCACTTAGCTGGTGTTACTACCGCAGTTGCCACCTGTGGAACTGCATTTGGGGATGAGCACATCAGAATTATTAGAAGATTGTTAATGGATGCTGATGCATTTCGAGGTGAGGTTATCTTCACCTTTGATGGTGATGCTGCTGGGCAAAAAGCTGCACTTCGCGCATTTGAAGATGATCAAAAGTTTGTTGCCCAAACATTTGTCGCAGTTGAACCAAATGGCATGGATCCATGTGAGCTTCGCCAAGCACATGGCGATGACGCAGTTCGAAACTTAGTTGCCAGAAGAGTTCCATTATTTGAATTTGCTATTAAATCAGTTATTGCTAATTACGATATTACATCCGCTGAAGGCAGAGTTAATGCGCTAAACCAGGTTGCGCCCTTAATTGGTCGAATAAGAGACGCATCCCTTAGGCCAGAGTATGTTCGATTACTTGCTGGCTGGCTGGGTATGGAGGTAGATATTGTCTCTACTGCAGTTAAACGAAGCGGTAAGCCATCTGATATTCAGAGTGATAAACGAGTTAATCTAACCGATCCAGTTTTGGTTTTAGAGCGTGAGGTTTTAAAGGTTAAATTACAACTTCCAACTATGGCGCATAGCTGGGTTGATTTAGAGCCAGCTGCATTTTCATTTCCGCTATATGCCTCCCTTCGCACCTTAATTGATAATCAAAAAGAGTTTAGTACTCAAGATTTGCTTGAAAAATGTGACAGTGACGAACTTAAATCTTTAATTACTGAATTAACTGTTGAACCGATTAGAACAGATGGTGAGGTTTCAGATCGTTATATCACCAGTATTTTCGCCCGCCTACGTGAGGTTGCATTAAGCAGATCAATTGCTGAGATTAAATCCACATTGCAAAGGCTTAATCCAGTTGAAAATGATGCGCAGTATCAAGAGATATTTGGTCAATTAGTTGGCATGGAGGCGGCCCGTCGGGTGCAAAAAGAGTTAGCACTTGGGGAGAGTTAAAGAGAAATAAGCGCAAGGTTTGAGCAGGTTAAGATATTCGCTACTATTTGCCCTCACCAATCTTTAATTAGATTGGCGTAATCCCTGATAGCTCAATTGGCAGAGCAGCCGGCTGTTAACCGGCAGGTTCTTGGTTCGAGTCCAAGTCAGGGAGCATGGCACTATA
>WLSX01000032.1 GCA_009705675.1 Actinomycetota bacterium
ATAACCATTAACCTTTCGAGCTAGTCTCGAATAAGAATTAAGGTCTGCTAGAAATAGCAGGCCTTATTTTTTTGGTTCAAGTGGAATTGTTGTCGGAACTTTAACTACTGGTTTTAAATCATTACCTACCTGCCATGCTTGCAAATACTTCCAAGGCGATGTTTTACCTTTACTCTCTAATCCAACTCCTCGCCTTACCCACCAAATACCTTTTTCAGTTGGATATGAGATTCCGAAGTGTAAATGTGGTGAGGTTCCCTTTGCGCTACCAGTTGCTCCCACCTCACCTAATTTATCCCCCGTTGCAACCTTTAAACCTGGTACAACATTAATTTCAATCTTAGATAGATGGCTTCCGTAATATCTAATTCCGTCATCACCAATTATTGAAACCGATAGCCCGCCGCGATCAGCCCCCTTATTTGTTTTACCACTCCACTTATCAACAAGGACAACCTCATCAATTACACCAGCGACTGGGGAAACAAATGCACAACCTTTTTTAGCGATGATATCTGTGGCTGGATAATCATGGTGAGTTTTTCCATACTTAACAGTGCAACCTGCAACTGGAAAGGTGTAGATCGGGGCGGCATTTACAATTGAAAGGTTGCCGAAAAGAAATACTGCCGAAAGTATGCCCACCTTTATTTTCATACTTTGATTATCCATTGCAAGCATGTGAATATCGGTAATTAATGCTTAGTGTTGATATAGATGTAAGATATGACACTCACCTCCTTAATTGGGGCGGTAGCTCAGTTGGTTAGAGCCCCGGACTCATAATCCGGTCGTCGTAGGTTCGAGCCCTACCCGCCCCACCAAAGATTAAGAATTAAATCAGGTAAGATTGCGTTATGAATGAAAATGAATTAATCACAATCTGGAATAAACAACGTGCTATCCGAGTTAAATCTCAATTAGCACCAACTATCTTGCTATCTGCCGTGTTGGCACTTGCTGCAACTGGTAACCTAAATAAAGGAACTGATTCAAATCTTAAGCTGTTCGTAATTGGCTTAGTTGCATCTGGTGGTGTTTTTTCTGTATCAGCTATGGTCGCTGCTATCAGAGATAGCCTTGCGGTAATTGACTCATTAAAGGCATTAAAGACTCTTTCACCTTTGGGTAAGAGCATTAAGAAATCAGCTGATTCGCTTAAGGCGCTAGGCGTACTGTTCATGGCGATGAGTGCTTTTAACTTTATTGTGCTTTTAAGATATCTCTAATTACTTAGTTAGAAATTAAAGATGTCTCAGCCTTTATACCTAATTGCCAGTATCTATCCAGAGCCTGAGCATATTGAATTCTTAAAGAATGAATTCAATAAGTTAATTATTGAGGCATATAAAGAGCCTGGTTGTGAAATGTATGACTTAGTGGCTGGTGAGGGTGAAGATCATTGGGTAATGATGGAAAAGTGGAGCAGTAAAGCCCACTGGGATGATCACATGCTAACCAGCCATGTTAAACATATTAATAGCATCGATAAAAAGTACTTTAGAAAACCAACTGAATTAAGATTTTTAAATCCAGTAGATCTTAAGTAATTAATTGGTAATTAAGTTAGATGGCGGGCTCTCAACCGCTTTAGAGAATAACGGAAATAAATTAACCACCTCACTTTGGACCGGTGAGTTAATAAGAAGTGCACCATCTGAGATAACCAAAGCACATCTTGATTTTATAAATGCGGGCTCGCAAATAATTATTACCTCCTCCTACCAACTCTCCTATCTAGGTTGTAGTAAACGGGGTTGGAGTGAGAGCGAAACTGATGAGGCACTACGCGCTTCAACTCAGTTAGCAAAGGATGCGGTAAATAAATCTGGCAAAGATGTAATGGTTGCGGCTTCAGTTGGTCCATATGGTGCAGCACTAGCTGATGGCTCTGAGTACAAAGGTAATTACGGAGTAAGTAAATCAGTACTTAAAGATTTTCATGCTCGTCGTCTTGAAGTTTTAATTGCCACCTCCCCGGATTTATTAGCACTTGAAACCATGCCAGACACATTTGAGGTTGAGGTATTACTTGAGTTACTTAGTGATTGCCCAATTCCTTTTTGGGTCTCTTATTCATGCAAAGCTGGAAACCAAACCAATGCCGGCCAAAGTTTCGCCGATGCTGTTGCAATCGCAAATAAAGCAATGGCAGTTGGTATTAACTGCACCTCCCCGGAGTTAATTACTGAACTATTGCTTTCTGCTAAGTGTGATAAGCCGTTTGTGGTTTATCCAAACTCTGGTCGAATTTGGGATGCAGTTAAAAAAGAGTGGATTGGTAGTAAAGGTGTTGGATTTGATCAAAAATTAATTAATGAGTGGAGTAAGGCAGGTGCGCAATATATTGGCGGGTGCTGTGGAATTGGTGCTGCTGAAATATCCCTATTGCAGTAATACCTTTGTGCTCGATAAAACAAACACTTGCGATAGATCCAGATATCAATAGGATTTTCTATCTAGATAGTTATCAAAAAGATTGGGCCAGTCATAATGGGCAATAAATTAGTTGCAGGGATTGACTCCTCAACCCAATCTGTAAAAATCGTAATTAAAGATGCTGCAAGTGGTGAATTAATTAGAGAAGGAAAAGCTGCTCACCCAGATGGCACTGAAGTTAATCCATCTGCCTGGTGGAGTGCATTAAATCAAGCGATTGAAAAAGCTGGTGGATTATCAGATGTAAGTGCGATCTCAGTTGCCGCCCAACAACATGGCTTTATTGCACTCGATGAAAAGGGTGCAGTAATTAGAGATGCGCTACTTTGGAATGATCTGCGGTCAGCGAAAGCTGCAAAGGATTTAAATAAAGAGTTTGGTGGCGATAACGAGACCGCAAAAGCGATTGGTTCGATTTTGGTTGCATCATTTACTGTTGCAAAGGCAAGATGGATGGCCGAAAATGAACCAGAGAATACAAAACGACTTGCAGCAATTGCCCTGCCCCATGATTGGATCTCTTGGCAGCTACAAGGCGGGGTACATTTCGATAAATTATTTACTGACCGCAGCGATGCATCCGGTACTGGTTACTTCTCACCTACTAGTAATACTTATCGTAAAGATTTATTAGCTATAGCTTTAAAAGATAAGAAAGATATATATCTACCAAAGATCTCTAAGTTTGATGGTTTTGCCGGTGAAACGATTCAAGGCATACCAATAGCAGCTGGTGCTGGTGATAATGCCGCAGCTGGATTTGGAATTGGCGCAAAAAGTGGTGACTTAATAATTTCATTAGGTACAAGTGGAACTGCATTTTATGTTTCGGATAAACCAAGTAATGATGCTTCAGGTGAGGTTGCTGGCTTTGCAGATTTAACAGGCAGATATCTGCCCTTAGTTTGTACATTAAATGCTGCCCGAGTTTTAGATACGGTTGCAAAGCTGCTTGGAAAATCTCATGATGAGATTGGTGCTCTTGCACTTAAAGCTAACCCTGGTGCAGATGGATTAACAATGCTTGCTTACTTTGAAGGTGAGCGAACTCCAAACCGACCAGATGCTAAAGGATTGTTGGCGGGAATTAATAACCATAATCTGACCGCTGAAAATATTTCTCGCGCGGCAATTGAAGCAATTCTTTGTGGGCTGATTGATTCTTTTGCATCCCTTCAAAACAGCGGAGCAAAGATTGAGCGAGTTATGATTATTGGTGGCGCAGCAAAGAATCCAGGTGTTGGCCCAATTGCTTCTGCAATATTAGGTAGAGAGGTAATGACCATACCGCCAACTGAATTAGTGGCCGATGGCGCAGCACGCCAAGCCGCCTGGGCATTACTTGGTGAGCTTCCTAATTGGAAAATTCCAAACGTGATTACCTCATCCGAAAAAGCATCAGAATTTGTTTTAGACCAGCACCGAAAATTGAAAAATAAAACAGAATCAATTGATTCTTAGGATTAGACTGTGATGATGCGCATCGATTCTCACCATCATATTTGGGATTTAAGTGTTAGACCGCAATCCTGGATGAAAGGCGATGAAGTAAAACCTATCTCGCGCACAATCTTGATGGATGAGCTTGAACCAGAGTTAGAAAAATCTAATATTGATTACACCGTAATTGTTCAAACAGTTGAAAATCCAGCTGAGACTCCAGAGTTCTTAGCCCTATCACTTACGCATCCAAAGATTTGCGCAGTTGTTGGTTGGTTGGATTTGGAAAGTAAGGATGTAATTCCTCAATTGGAAAAATACTTAGCCCATCCTGGCGGCAAAAACCTAGTTTCAATTAGAGATATGGCCCAAGATAAAGCAGACCCAAATTGGTTTATGCGTGATGATGTTATAAAAAATATCCACCGAATTGCAGATGCCGGCTTAACCTTTGATATTTTAACTAGGCCGCCCCAACTTGCTGCCGCAGTTGAAATGGTAAAACTGTGTCCAAATAATACTTTTGTGTTAGATCATATTTCTAAGCCATATATGGGTAAGGGTGAAATGCAACCTTGGGCTGACCAAATCAGTGAGATGGCTTCATATGAAAATGTGTCGGTTAAAGTTTCGGGCTTATTTACAGAGGCTAACTGGGATAGCTGGAACAATCAGACTTTTAAACCTTACTTAGATCATATTCTTAATTCCTTTACACCCACTCGAATGATGTTTGGCTCAGATTGGCCAGTTTGCCTACTTGCAGCGACCTATTCGCAAACTATCGATTTGATGGAAGAATTCACCAAAGAGTTTAGTAAGGCAGAACAAGAATCTTTTTGGTCCGGTACGGTAAAACGTAGTTATAGATTGAAGGTTTAATACAGTGAAGCGGCAATTTCCTAGGTGGAAAAATATTAAGCCACTGCTTGGCTGGTCCCTGCCAAAAGATCCACTGGCTGATCGAAAGTTAAAAAAGGTTGTCAATCTTGCTGAAATGCGATTACTTTCAAAAAAGCGAGTTCCAAAAGCGGTTTTTGATTATGTTGATGGTGGTGCTAATGATGAGTTGGCTTATGCCAGAAGCCAAGAGGTCTACTCCCGAGTTGAATTTAAAGCAAAAGTGTTGCGTGATGTTTCTAAGATTGATTTAACTGCAAATATTGTGGGCCAAAAGAGCGCCTTGCCGATAATTTTTGCACCGACCGGTTACACCAGAATGATGCATTATCAAGGTGAAGTAATGGTCGCAAAAGTATGCGAAGAGAATAACTTGGTTTATAACCTTTCAACAATGGGAACAACCTCTTCTAAAGAGATAGGTGATCAGGTTCCAAATGTCCGTAGGTGGTTTCAGCTCTATTTATGGCGTGACAGAAGTCAGAGTTTAAAGTTTATTGAAGAAGCACAAATAGCTGGCTTTGAAGGTTTAATGCTTACCGTTGATACCGCTGTCGGTGGAATCAAGTGGCGGGATATGCGTAATGGTTTAACTGTTCCGCCAAAAATTGGTTTAAAGACCTTCTTTGATATGGCGCTCAAACCAAAATGGTGGTTTAACCTGTTAACAACTGCTCCGTTAGAATTTGCCACTTTTAGAAACTTTAATAAGCCGTTATCTGAAATTGCTGCAAAGGTATTTGATCCAGCAGTCACCTTTGAAGATGTTAAATGGCTTAGATCGGTCTGGAAAGGCAAACTAATAATTAAAGGAATCCAAACAGTTTCAGATGCAGTTGAACTTAAAAATATTGGAGTTGATGCAATTGTTCTTTCTAATCATGGTGGGCGTCAATTAGATAGATCAGTTGTGCCACTGGAATTACTGCCTCAAGTTAGATCTGCAATTGGTGCTAAAGGAAACGGGCCACAAATATTTATTGATGGCGCGATTATGAGTGGAGCCGATGTTCTAGCTGCAATTGCCTTAGGTGCAGATGCAGTTTTAATTGGTCGGGCGTATTTATATGGCGCAATGGCTGCCGGTAAAAAAGGTGTTGAGAAAGTTGTTGAGATGCTTAGATTTGAGATGGAAACTGCAATGAAATTACTTGGAGCTAAAGATCTAAGTGAGTTAAATCCAGATTTTGTAAATATTAGAAACTAGGCGTAACGAGCGTGTAACGCTCCATCAACCATTAAATCTGCACCAGAAATAAAAGATGCATCCTTTGAAAGAGTAAATAGGATTACATTTGCAATCTCCTCAGGCGATCCAAATCTTGCATTTGGTGCAACAGAGAGTGAATGTGCCTTCTCATCTGG
>WLSX01000033.1 GCA_009705675.1 Actinomycetota bacterium
AATTTCAAGAAACTGTTCAACGGAAAGCGCTTCACCTCGAATAGTTGGATCCACTCCAGCATTATTCAAGTACTCCTCAGCCTGACCTGCGAAAAGCTGGCTAAGTGCAGAGCGCATCATCTTGCGCCGTTTTGCAAATGCTTCATCAATTACCGCAAAGGTTGCTATTCGCTCACTCTCACTTCCGAGTGGTTGGTGGCGATCAAATCTAACAAGGGAAGAGTCAACATTAGGTACTGGCCAAAAAACAGATCTACCAACTGAGCCGGCAAGATGAAGTGAACTCCACCAATTAGCTTTAACTGTTGGTGAACCGTAATCCTTATTATCTGGCGACGCTGCTAGGCGACGGGCGACCTCACTTTGCACCATAACCACACCACGCGTAATTGATGGAAAGTGCTCAAGGGTATTAAGTAATACTGGCACTGAAATGTTGTATGGCAGATTTGCAACTAATACATTTGGCTTTATCGGTAATTTAGTTAATCCCATCGCATCTTGATTTAGGGTGATTAATTGTTTTTCAGAAAAACCATGCTCAAGTGATGTTAATGGTAGTTGTTTTGCTAGGCGATCATCAATTTCAACTGCAACTACCTGCTTAGCACTTTCAAGTAATGCCAGAGTAAGTGAGCCAAGTCCAGGTCCAATTTCAAGTGCGATATCTTTATTACCAACATCGGCTAACTTCACAATTTTCCGGCAAGTATTTGCATCCACCACAAAGTTTTGCCCGAGTTTTTTTGTTGGTTTTAAATCTAATTTATTAGCAAGCTCTCTGATCTGATTTGCGCCAAGCAGATTTGTCATTTAAAGCTACCAAAGATCCGTTCAGCATTTTCTGATATCGCAGCTGCTAAATAATCTGCCGATTCTCCTCTGACATCTGCAATCGCCCGTAACGTATTTGGAATTTGGGCTGGGGTATTAAGTGCGCCCCGGTTTGGCATCGGCGCTAAGAATGGTGAGTCTGTCTCTACTAACAACAACTCAATTGGAACTAATGCAACCGCCTCCCTTAGTTGGGGTGCATTTTTAAAGGTCACTGTGCCAGCAAAGGAGAGAATATATTTATTTGAAATACATTCTTTGGCCATATCAGCATCACCTGAATAGCAATGAAAAATTGTATTTTCTGGGGCACCCTCTTCAACTAGTAAATCTAAAACAGCTCGATGTGCATCGCGATCATGAATTACTAAAGCTTTTTTATGATCCTTTGCGATTTTAATGTGACGGCGAAAAGAGTACTTTTGTTTTTCCTGTAGATCTTCAGCCGTTCTAAAAAAATCTAAGCCAGTTTCACCAATTGCTCTAACCCTTGGATGGGAGGCTAACTCTTCTATTACTTTTAAATCCTTTTCTAAATCATCAACTACCGGTGCTTCATTTGGATGAAGAGCAACTGCAGCTAATACTCTGCCGACAAAAGCTTCTGCGCATTTAACCGACCAAATTGATTGCTCGGCTGAATAACCAACCTGTACAACTCGATCAACTCCAACTAAGGCTGCTTCATCTAATGTCTGCTTTATTAATGGTGAATCTGGATCACTATTATGAATTAACTCTAAGTGAGCATGTGAATCAACAGTTTTACTATTTAAAGCAGTTGGTGTCGGCCCTGGCTTTCGATCAAGATCGCGGTTATGACGATCTGCCATAAATTACTTTGCCTCTTCTAATCTTGGAAATAACACATCTGTTTTTGTAACTGTGCTGCCACTTGGTAATTGACCCCAATTTGCAACCTTATCTATTTGTTGCTTACCAATCTCACCCAGTGATACTTGCGCGCCTAAGTTTTGCCAAAGTTTTTCAGTTACCTCAGGCATTACTGGATGTAATAGGACAGCAAGTGCGCGAAGTGATTCAGCAGTGTTATACAAAATTGCATCTAGCTCGCCTTTTTTAGATGGTTCTTTTGCTACCACCCATGGCTCTTTCTCTGTTACATAACCATTTACTCGCTTGCAAAAATCCATAATGGTATTTATCCCGCCTTGGAAATCAAGGGCGCAGATTGCATCATCGGCCGATTTAACAGTGGTTTTAAGCATCGCTGCTAAATCATTATCAGTAGCGGTATTTGGAATTTTTCCATCGCAATACTTTTCAATCATTGCGATCAATCGAGAGGCAAGATTTCCAAAATCATTTGCTAATTCACTGGTATATCGGGCTGCCATATCCTCCCAAGAGAATGAGCCATCGCTACCAAATGGAATTGCTTTAAGAAAGTAGTACCGGAATGCATCTACACCAAAATCTTTTGTAATATCACTTGGCTTAATTCCTGTTAACTTACTCTTTGACATCTTCTCGCCACCGACTAAAAGCCAGCCATGAGCAAATACTTTTTTAGGAACGGCAACTCCTGCTGCCATTAACATTGCTGGCCAGATAATTGCGTGAAAGCGCAATATATCTTTACCAACTAAGTGCACATCTGCCGGCCAAGTCTTAGCAAATTTTTTGCCACCTTCACTGGTTGGATCATCACCTAAACCAACTGCAGTTGCGTAATTTAATAATGCATCAAACCAAACATAAATAACCTGCTTTGTATCCCAAGGAACTGGAATTCCCCAATCAAATGTTGAACGGGAGATAGAAAGATCTCTAACTTCACCCTCTAAAAATGAAATAACTTCATTTCGCGCACTTGCTGGCTCGCAGGCACCAGGATTTGCTTTGTAGTAATCAAGTAATGGTTGACGAAAAGCTGATAATTTAAAGAACCAGTTATCTTCACTAAGCATTTCAACAGGCTTTGAATGAATCTTGCACTTTCCTTCATCTAAATCACCAGGGAGTTTAAACTCTTCACAGCCAATGCAATATGGGCCTTCAAACTTACCTGCATAAATATGGCCAGCATCCTTTAGTTGTTGTAAGAATTTTTGTACTCGTTCAGTATGGCGAGTCTCAGTTGTTCTAATAAAATCGTCATTGGCAATATTTAAATCTTTCCAAACCGGCTTCCAAGCTGATTCAACTAAGTTATCGCACCAATCTTGCGGTGAAACATTATTGCTTTGTGCCGTATTTAATACTTTCTGGCCATGCTCATCTGTACCAGTTAAATACCAAACAGACTCACCACGCTGACGGTGCCAGCGAGTTAAAACATCTCCAGCAACAGTTGTATAGGCATGGCCAATATGTGGGGCATCGTTAACATAGTAAATCGGTGTAGTTAAATAAAAAGATTTATCAGCCATGATCAGATCTTATCGCCACTCTTGTACGCAACCATGGCATCAAATACGACTCGCTTTGAAACGCCATTCTCTTTGGCAACAAGGGCAATTGCCTCTTTCCGACCTTCTCCGCTTTCTTCTTGAGCTAAAACTAATTTTATTAATTGATCAACGGAAAATTCTCTGCTGCCCGGATCAAAACCTTCAACCACCACAGTTATCTCACCCAAAATTTCCTTTGAACTTGCCCAAGTAATTAACTCTGTGATGCTACCGCGCACAACCTCTTCATATTGTTTGCTCATCTCTCTACAAATAGCGCCGGTTCTATCTTCACCAAATGCTTCCGCTACATCAGTAAGAGATTCAACTATGCGATGAGGGGCTTCAAAGAAAATAATTGTTCGCTCCTCTTGTGAAAGATCTTTAAACCATTTACTCCGTACACCCTTGGTTCGCGGTGGAAATCCTTCAAAACAAAAACGATCAGTTGGTAGGCCAGAAAGTAAGAGTGCAGTTGTTACTGCGCTTGGTCCAGGCAAAACTTTTATTTGAATATTTTCTGCAAGTGCTGCTCTGATTAATCGATAACCGGGATCTGAAATACCAGGCGCACCAGCATCAGTTGCAACTAAAATATCTTTTTGAGATTTAAGGATTGCAGTTAATTCATCAATTCTTTCACTTTCATTTCCTTCGAAAAAAGAGATTACTTTTGCATTATGTTTAATATTTAAATCCTGACAAAGTCTGGCAAATTTTCGGGAATCTTCTGCTGCAATATATTGAACATTTTCAATACTCTGGATCAGATGCGCAGATGCATCGTGGGAATCCCCGATCGGTAAGCAGGCAAGAATTAACATCTGCTAATTCTGACAGGTTATTTTGCTATCGGCTTTCCATATGGAATTAGGCTGGTCCTATGACCCGAGCCCGCATGAGGCAACTAACACCAATCTCATTAATTATTACATTTGCACTCACTTTAAGGCTTTGGCGACTAAACCTTCCTAAGGGTTATATTTTTGATGAAATTTACTATGCAAAAAATGCCAACTCATTAATTAATAATGGAGTTGAGTTAAATTCTCAAGGTCAAGCAGAATTTATTGTTCACCCACCCCTTGGAAAATGGTTTATAGGTATTGGGATTAAATTATTTGGAAATAACGAGTTCGGCTGGCGAATAAGTGCAGCTGTAATTGGAACGGTTTGCGTATTACTTATTTATTTAATAACAAACCAATTGTTTAACTCTTTGTTCTTAAGTAATGTTGCAGCAGCTTTAATGGCACTAGATGGCCTGGCTCTTGTAATGTCTAGAGTTGCCCTACTTGATATTTTCTTAGTATTTTTTATTTTGCTATCTTTCTATTTTTTACTAAAGGAATATTTCTGGTTAAGCGGGATTGCAATCGGGTCAGCGGCAGCTACTAAATGGAGTGCTGTATTTGTTATCCCTTTTCTAATACTGCTCACAATAAACATTAGAGTCATAGATCCAACTAAGTGGATGAAAAGAATTGGTCAGTTTGTTTTTGTTCCCATTTTTGTATATCTGATCTCATGGAGTGGTTGGATATTTAACAGCAATGGTTGGGATAGAAAATCTGGCTCAAACATCTTTACTTCATTATGGAATTATCATGTTGGGATATTCAATTTTCACCGTAATTTAACTGAATCACATTCATACTCAGCAAATCCTTGGAGTTGGCTAATTATTGGCAGGCCAACATCATTTTTTTATGAAACTCCAAGTAATTGTGGGGCAGGTAGTTGTTCGCAAGAAATTTTAGCAATAGGCACACCACTCCTCTGGTGGGCCGGCGTGTTTGCAATTGCGATTACTTTAGGTTTTTTTATTACTAATAGAAATCACATCTCTGCGGTGATTTTGGCTGGAATCGCTGGTACATATTTACCTTGGTTTCTAATTCAAAGCCGTACAACCTTTTATTTCTATGCAATATCTATTTTGCCATTTCTTATTTTAGCTCTGATCTACAGTTTCAATTGGGTGCTTTCATATGGCAATTACCAGAAGCAAATAATTTTATTTGTATTATTAATTGGGTTAAATTTTATTTATTTTCTACCAATTTTGCTCGGGATTGAAATTCCATATTCGCAATGGATTGACAGAATGTGGCTGAATAGCTGGATTTAACTATTCGTTTACGGCGCGATCTTCCTCATTAAGATCACTTAGAGTTGCTTGATCAAAGAAATCATCATCTCGACCAGATAGTGCCTTAATTCTCTCTTGCTCTGCACTCCACTGCCCAGTTGTAGTTAAATCAATAATTCGCTTACTTGGAATAGCTTTTGCTGCGGTTGTATAAACCGGTTTAGGTATTTGTGCTGGTTGCCAACCCTTCCGATCTTTCGGCACAACAATTACGCCGGTAATCTCTTCGCGTTCTGAAAATGGTATCCAATGTTCGTTTGAGCCTTTTTCTTTAACCTGCTCTGGAATAACTGTAGTTGGGATCTTACTATTTGTAATTCTTTCAATTGCCTTAAGTCTTCTCGATTTAAGCTGAGATGCCACGACCTGTTTTCTAACATTTACGAAATAAATTAAGCTGGCAGAAAGTGGAACAAGTGTGGTTGTCCAATCTAAAAATCCAACAACAGCACAAATTAGTGAGAGTGTATAAAGTGAGAAGAGAGAACCAAAAATTAATCTACGTTGTAAAAATATCTTGTTTTGATCCTCTATTTTATTTTCAGTTTTAATTGATCCATTATTTTCTGCAACTACTTGCATTGCATTCTTATATCTTTCAATTGCTTTGCCAGAATTATCTTCATGATTACTTAGCCACTGCGGTAGGAAGTAAGCAGCCCACATCCC
>WLSX01000034.1 GCA_009705675.1 Actinomycetota bacterium
CTCTGCCTGGATGCATAAAGCCTAAGGATGCGATCTGATCTTTATTCATAGATTGGAAACTTGCCGCAACCTTATGCACATTACTGGCAGATATTCTAGAAAGATGAATCATATGTCGATCGTAATCATTTAATTCAAGGGCTGCGGCTGCAACAGTTGTGGCAGTACCTGCTACTGCAACCAAAGTTTTTGCAGTTGTAATTGGTACAACTGCAGCAGCTTGGGCGATCGCAATATCAATATCAACAATTGCTTGGGCAATCTGGGCCATCGATGGTGGCTGAGTATTTAAGTGGCGTTCACTCATTCGAACACAGCCAATATTTACACTCTTTGCAAAATCTACCTTTTCACTTCCAAACACAAACTCAGTTGAGCCACCACCGATATCAACCACTAAAAAAGGAGAATCACTTTGCCTTAACTCTTTTGTTGCGCCAATAAATGAAAGCTCTGCCTCTTCCTCACCTGGAATTACCTCAACCTCAATCCCTAAGATATCTCTAACACCATCAATAAATAAATTTCGGTTAGTTGCATCTCTAGTGGCACTTGTCGCACAGAATCTAATTTTTTCAACACCCTTACTTGCAATTTGATCTTTAAATAATCGAACTGCATTTAACGTTCGATCAATTGCATCTGGATTAAAGGCTTTATTTTGATCTACTCCTTGGCCAAGGCGAACAATCTCCATGGTTCGTAAAACCTCTTTAAAATTATCCCCAGTAATATCGGCAATAAGTAATCGAATTGAGTTTGTTCCACAATCAATTGCGGCAACTCTGCTCACTTACTCTCCTCATTAATCAAATTAGTAATATCACTGCATGGTTTAGAAAGCCACCACTGACTTAATTTACTTAAAGCTTCATCCCCAAGTGGATTTACATCAACACCTGCAGCCAGTGAGTGAGCAACAAGTGAGTGCAAACATTTAACTCGATCTGGCATTCCACCAGCAGTAATTCCATCAAGCTCAGGTGTTTGAATATCTTCTACCTTAGCTAACGCTGATCTCGCCGCCTCATAATCAATATGCGCCGCTAGGTATTTACCGGCTAGCTCTGAGTCATTTAGTAATCGCTCATTCATCTCTGTCATCAAACCAGAGCTTTCTAAGGTTGAGATTGCACCGGTTAACTTCGGACAGGTTGCGTAGTAAAAAGTTGGAAATGGTGTGCCATCTGCCAATCTCGGCGGTGTTTGCACCACATCTGGCTGCCCACATGGGCAGCGGTGAGCGATTGCTGAAACATCCCTTGGAGATCTGCCAAGTTGGGCTGCAACTGTTTCTAGATCTTTTTCACTTGGCTTTTCTGGCGTAAATGATGCTTCTGGTTTAACCATTTTATTGATTTACATTTGTACTAGTAATTGAAGAGATTAATCTTGAGTACCACGGCAGACCTACTGGAAGTTGTTCGGAAACTTTTGTTTGCTCATTTGTATTCTCAATTGCATCATTTCCAACCACAATATATTGGCGCTCACCTGGAAAAACAAAATGTAATCTTGCTCTTGCTTGGCTTGCTACATACTCTGGATCATTCCATTGGGCTAATTCAGCGGCTGCTTTATCCAACATTGCTTGGTTATCGGCTAGCTGTGTTCGCAGTGAATTTATCTGTGCTTTCTGAGTGAAGTAATGCTGAATTGGAGGTGCAAGAGTTACTGCAAGTGCAAATAAAACAATTCCAACAATTAAAGCTCGGTTAGATAAGCCACGTTTTTTTAACCCAGATTGAATTGTTTTACGTGAGGATGAAACTAGCCCGGCAGCAATAAATTTTCGACGGGCCATTACCTTGACTTACTTTTTAAATCGAGGAAAAGCAGAGCTGCCTGCATAAATTGCAGCTGATGCTAACTCCTCTTCAATTCTAAGTAGTTGGTTGTATTTAGCTACTCGCTCAGATCTTGCTGGAGCACCTGTCTTTATTTGGCCACAGTTAAGTGCAACTGCTAAATCTGCAATCGTGGTGTCTTCAGTTTCACCAGATCGATGACTCATCATTGATCGGTAATTACTCTTATGAGCTAAATTAACTGCATCGATTGTCTCAGTTAGGGTGCCAATCTGATTTACCTTAACTAATAAAGCATTTGCAGTTTTACTTTCAATTCCACGCAATAATCGCTCTGGATTAGTAACAAATAGATCATCGCCAACAATTTGAATTTTATCCCCTAATTGTGCGGTTAGTTTGCCCCACCCATCCCAATCATTCTCATCTAATGGATCTTCAATTGAAACCAATGGATAGGCAGCTACCAAGTCGCTGTAGTAAGTGATCATTTGATCTGAAGTTAATTGCTTGCCTTCAAATTTATAACTACCGTTATCAAAAAACTCAGTTGCAGCAACATCCATTGCTAATGCAATTTCAGATCCGGCTTTAAAGCCAGCAAGCTCTACTGCTTCAAGAATTAAATCAAGGGCTGCCCGATTGCTAGCAAGATTTGGTGCAAAGCCGCCTTCATCCCCAATACTTGTTGCCAAACCTTTTTTCTTAAGGACAGATTTTAAGCTGTGATAAATCTCAGCGCCCCACCTTAATGACTCTTTAAATGTGCCCGCACCAATTGGTGCGACCATAAACTCTTGGATATCAACATTGGTATCAGCGTGAGCACCACCATTTAAAATATTCATCATTGGAACTGGCAGAGTTTTTGCATCTGCTCCACCTAAGTATTTAAACAAAGATTGATTTGCACTATTAGCCCCGGCTCTTGCTGCTGCTAACGAGATGCCTAAAATTGCATTTGCGCCTAGATTAGATTTATTTTTTGTGCCATCTAACTTAATCATCTGCTCATCAAGATTTCTTTGATCCTCAGCTTTTAATCCAATAACTATTGGCGCCAATTTCTCATTAACATTTTTTACTGCAGTCTGCACACCCTTACCAAGATATCTTTTGCCACCATCTCGCAACTCAGCTGCTTCAAATGCTCCAGTTGACGCACCACTTGGCACAGCCGCTCGGCCGATAATTGAGTTATCAAGTTTTACCTCAACCTCAACAGTTGGATTACCTCGAGAATCTAAAATCTCTCGTGCTTTTACTTCTTTAATAATTGACACTAATTTCTACCTAACTATTATTTAATTTGATTATGAATTAATTCTACCGTGCCTCATGTGCTTTAATCTGCGTAATTAGAGTTTTGGCTGCTCCTCGCAGGGCTGCCTCAGGATCCAAACCCTTATCTACCGCTTGTGAAATTAAACTAAGCAGTAATTCTCCAAATTGATCTTGATTCATCTCATCTGGAAGTTTTACTGATTCAGCTTTTGGTAACTGGTAATTAGATTTACTTGCTCGATAAAGCAGCTTTGAGACAAGTGGCAGCGCTGGTTGAGCAAGTGGCACCCCATCAATTGCAGAGGTTCTTCCCTTTTCAACCGCCTTTTGTGCTTCCCAGTTTTCTAAAACTTCACTACTACTGCCTACGACAGCATCTGAAAAAACATGTGGGTGGCGGCGGATTAATTTATCTGCAACACCTTTAGCAACATCCTCGATATTAAATGGCTGTTTTTTATCTTCTTCGGCCATTCTTGAATGAAAGTAAACTTGAAGGAGTAAGTCACCAAGCTCTTCTTGCATTGCATCACGGTCATTATCTTCAACTGCTTCAATAAACTCATATGACTCTTCAAGTAAGAATTTCAAAAGAGATAAATGATCTTGTTCGGCATCCCATGGACAACCACCAGGTGAACGGAGTTTGTCCATCACCTGCCTTAGCCTGATGAGTTCTGAGCTCATATTAATTAAATACTAAGGAGCTGGTGTTACGGCGCCGCTTGTTGCATCTGCTGCCTCAATGGTTGCGGTAGTTGGATCCCACTTACCGTATTTAGCATTTACAGTTACACCAAGTTTTGAAGCTGTGTCTGTTACCAACTTTGATACTTGAATAGCAGCCTCATCTTTAGTTAATCCAGTTGCGACTAAATCAGAGTTTAGACGGTCAGAAATAATTAATATTCTTAAATAAGCGTCAAGATTTGAGTATGCAAGATTCGCACCAACTAGTGCGGCTGGTAGTCCGCTCTCACCACCAAGACGTGAAATTGCATCTGCTCTACGAGCAGCAACATCTGCAGAAGTTACCGATAAATTTTTATCTAAAGCAACTTTATCTAAGACAACTTTTATAATTGCAAATTGAGCCTGATTGCGTAGTAATTCTGGGCCATCAATTAACTGCATTTGAGAAGTATCAACGCTCTTGCGAGCAGTTAAGATTTCATCAACAGACTTTTGAATATCACTAGATTTAATTTCTGTTTTACCAATACTTACGCCAGTTGTCATGCCGCCACAGCTTGTTACAAGCAAAGCAACTAGTAAGGTAGAAAGTACTTTCTTAATCAATTTCATCCTCATTTTCTATTTACTCTTGCTGTTGATAGTTGGTTGGATCAAAGTACGTAGCACTTCCTCTACCCACGTAAGGGTTGAAGTATTCCCTACCGATGCACTTTCTATCCAATTTGGACCACCAGGACGAGCAACTAAGAGGATTTGGCTGGCATTTTTATAGATTGATCCAGGGTATATACGAGCCAATCTTAATTGTGCAGATTCTGGTAAAAATACTGGTGAGAGCCGTAAATTTTTCCCAGCAATAGCTATATCAGTTAAACCTAAATCTTTGGCAAATAAACGAAGAGATGCAACCGCTAGTAACTCTGTAGCTGGCTCTGGGAGTTGACCAAATCGATCTGTCATCTCCGAGGCAATCTCTGAAAGTGCAAGATCATCATGTGCATCTGCAATTCTTCGATACAAATCTAGACGCAATCTTTCTGATTCAATATATTCCACCGGCAGATGAGCATTAATTGGTAACTCAACTTTGCATTCATTATTTTTTGGTTTTTCATCAAAGTAGCCAGTTTTAAATTCATCTACTGCATCAGCAACCATTCTCATGTATAGATCAAAGCCAACCTCAGCTATATGACCAGACTGCTCACCACCTAGTAAGTTGCCAGCGCCACGAATTTCTAAATCTTTAAGCGCGACCTGCATACCCGCACCAAGATCTGTATTTGTTGCGATAGTAGTTAACCGATCATGAGCTAATTCAGTAATTGGTTGTTCGGTTGGATATAAAAAGTATGCATATGCTCGCTCTCGACTTCGGCCAACTCGACCTCGAAGTTGGTGTAATTGGGATAAGCCAAATAAATCAGATCGGTCAACAATTAAAGTATTCGCATTTGGAATATCAATACCGCTTTCGATAATTGTTGTGCAAAGTAATAAATCAAACTCACGATTCCAAAAAGATAAAATTACTTCTTCTAACACCCGCTCATTCATCTGCCCATGAGCAATGCCAATTTTTATTCCGGGTACTAGTTTTTTAATCCTTTCAGATACAGATTCAATGCTCTCTACTCGATTATGAATAAAGAAAACTTGTCCGTCACGAAGTAGTTCTCTATGTATTGCCGCGCTTACTTGTTTTTCATCATATGGTCCAACATAGGTAAGAACTGGGTGACGTTCTTCAGGTGGGGTAGTTATATTAGACATCTCTCTAATCCCAGTTATTGCCATCTCTAAAGTTCTTGGAATTGGAGTTGCTGACATTGCAAGCACATCAACATTTGTTCTAGCTTTCTTCAACTCTTCTTTATGTTCAACACCAAATCGTTGCTCTTCATCTACTACCAGTAAGCCAAGATCTGAGAACTCAATATCTTTTGAAAGAAGCCGATGAGTGCCAATAACAACATCAACTGAGCCAGATTTAAGGCCAGCAA
>WLSX01000035.1 GCA_009705675.1 Actinomycetota bacterium
AGATGGTCGAAATCTTGAGTACTTATGTAATGGAGCGATAAATAAATCAGCAATAATCCTTCATGCCGGCACAACCCAAGATATAACGGGTTGGCAAACCTGGCTTGATTACTTTGCATCACAAAATGTATTTGCATTAGCAATTGGCCGCAGTGGATATGCCGGCAGTAGTAAAAAAGTTGGTCGAATAACACTTGATATTGCCTTAGATGTTGCCGAACTCTCCTCCGCTTTAGGGATTACTAAGTTTGTAAATATCGGCTTATCAGGTGGTGGTCAACATGCAATTGCCACCGGTCTTGATCCAAGAAGTGCTGGTGTTGTAACTATTGGTAGTTTGGCGCCATATGTTGAGTTAGGTAATGATTTTTATAACGGTATGCAACAGGCAGATCTTGATGAATATAGTGATGCGATTAAGGATATTAATTTATTAATCAAACGTTTTCAATCATGGCAAAACCAAGATCTAACACAGACAATTGGTGGTGCGCAGCTAAGTGAGAATGACCAAAAGGCATCTGATCAGCCAACCTGGAAATGCATTATGCAATCATGTGAATTCACTATGTCACAAGGTTGGGAGTGGGTGGCAGATGATTACAGCTCTTATTTAAATCCGTGGGGCTTTGATCCTAGGGATGTGAAGGTGCCAACAGTTATTTGGCAGGGTGGTTTAGATAAAAATGTACCTAAGCAACATGGCATCTGGCTTGCTAAACATATGCCTAACGCCCGCCTTGAACTTAAAGAGGATGAAAGCCACTTAGGTATTTACGTTAATTATGAAGTAGATATTATGGAAAGTGGGATAGCGCTTCTATCTAGCTAGTTTAAGGACGTAGATTTATTGGTAGTAATTTTCTAAAATTTAGAATCAGGTAGAGATCAAATATTATACAACTATTAGTCACCAAGTAGGAGGTTCGAGTCCTCATAACCTTCGACTATTTTACGCCGATCTCAACTCTTCGATTTAATGCCAAGCCAGTAGAAGTATTCGAGTCTGCGACTGGATTAGAATATGCGTTACCACTTGTAGTCACATTAATATCAGTTCCTTTAAGTTGTTGCTCCAAATATTTTGCAACAGCACTAGCGCGGTTATCTGATAGTTTTTTATTGTTAAAAGTTGCGCTACCTTTTATATCAGTGTGACCAGTCAAATCAATCTCGGTAAAGCCGTGCTCCTTAATGACTATAGCTGTTTGCTTAATAATATTTTTTGCAGAATTTGTTAACTTTGAAGAACCAGATGCAAAGTTAACATTAGCAAGTGCATACCGCTCAAGCTCTAGTAATACCTGAGCCTCGCTCACGACTCCGCTTGTATCGATCATTTCTACAGTAACTAAATCTTTAGGTCCAATGATTGCCTTTACTTTTATCTGACCTATTGCATTGATTGTGGAGACCGTTGGCACACCGTTAACAAGAATTGTTTGTACAATCATATTAGTAGTGTTTTCCATCTCAATCATTTGCATAACTGGAACAATTTTATCTAATTGAATCACTTTTGGTACAACTATATTCATTACCTTGCCAGATATTAATCTTAATGGTTTTGAATCATTGACAATCGTGCTTGGTGTAAAACTACCTCCGGAAGAACCGCTAACAGGTGAACCGGCTGTAGATGTTCGCCATTTTGCTTCAAATTGAACTGAAATGTTTCCGACTTTGTAGGTACTACCAGCAGCAACATCATTTGTACCATCACTCCAAGTATCAAATGTAAAACCAGTTCTAGTTAACTCTGATCCAGAGGCTACTATAAAAGATTCATCTGTTTGGTGGTCTGGCTCAATAGGCAGTTGGCCAGTACTACCAGGGGCAATATAACTTACAGAAAGGTAGCTGTTACGTATCCATCTTGCGGTTAAAATAACATTAGTAGTTCCCATCGCTACCGAATCGCCACCTTGAAAATTTGAAGTACCATCGCTCCAGCCATTAAACACCAAGTCGCTCTTAGTCAATCCTGTTCCCATCGACAATGTAAAAACATCCCCCGTTATATGATTTGCCTCAGTTGGCAGTGTGCCAGCGCCACCATTTAAGTCATAAGTTACCGAGTATGTAATTGCCGTCCACTTAGCGTTGAATGTTTGAGCAGATGTGCTCATTGTTTGCGTGGAACTAGCGAGTAATAATGTGGCAGCATCTGTACTGGCTGTCCACCCGGTAAAACTAAAACCAGGATAAGAAAAACCAGATGATGTAGGAAGTACAAAAGTCTGCGTATTTGATTTATTTAGTTGAGCTGGCGCATCTCCAGATCCACCATTTAAATCGAAGGTAACTGTACGAGTAATCGGAGTCCAAACTGCGGTAAGAACAGTGTTGGTGTCACTCATAGTATAAGTAGATCCCGGTGCATAGGTACTACTGCCATCACTCCATGATGAAAAGGTGTTCTCTGAAAGTGATAAGCCAGTTGAAGCTGCAACGGTAATCGTATCCAAATAATTTTTATTTATTAACTGGGTGGGAAGTGCTCCGGCAGTTCCGGCTATACTTTGATAAGTTACCGTGTAGTTAATTGCTACCCATTGTGCATATAAATTGAGGTCACTAGTAAAGGAATGGTTTGCGCCGTCGGTAAATTCAGTACCAGTTCCACCTGGTTCTGATGTCCACTTGCTCCATGTATAGCCAGTCCTGGTAAACATTTTGGCCCTAAGGGCTGTTGTTGTATTTGTTGTTTGACTTGCAGTTACATCAACGCCGTAATTTGAGTGAAAAATTACACTAAAGTTTCCAGCAATTTTCCAAACTGGATACAAAGTCAGTGTTAAATTATTTGAAAATGCTATGACCGCTGAATCATTATAGGTAACTGCCCCACCATCGGTAGTTGACCAACCACCGAAAACATATCCAACTCGACTTATAGTCCCCGTACTTGCCGCATTTAAAGTTACTGATGAGGCTGGACCGGATGAACTCTGTGCAGCTTGAGTACCTACACCATTTGATCCAGCGTTATATGTAATTGAATAAGTATTTGCAACAAACGAAGCCGATTGAGTTATTGCACCGGTAATATTTAAATCAGTTCTTGGATTAGTAGTTGAGCCATCACTCCATGAAGTGAAGTGATAACCACTTGCTGCAACTGCAGTTATCGCTGCTGCATTAGACCCATGGTTAACGGTTTGTGAGGCGGTTCCAGTTAAGGAACCATTAGCACCTGCTGCATAAGTTACAGCATATGTTTTAATTGCAAATGAAGCAGTTTGAGTAATATTGCCTGTAACATTTAAATCTGTTCTTGGATTAGCAGTTGAGCCATCACTCCATGTTGTAAATGCATAACCGGTATTTGGAGTAGGGGTAACTGAAGTTCCAGATGTTCCATTAGCTACGGTTTGTGTTGCCGTTCCGGACAAAGTTCCATTAGCGCCTGCCGAATATGTAAGCGTGTAAGTAACTGGGGTAACTGTAAAAATTCTTTCAACCAAAGATGCTGCTGCATAAGTTCCATTTCCAGGTTGAGTTGCGCGAACCTGACAACTTCCGGTTGCAATTAAAATAATATTTAGAGAGGAAATTGTGCAAATATCTAATGTATATGATGTTAGTAAAACGGTAAGACCAGTTCCAGTTGTCGTCGCACTCGACGCGATAGTTTTCGGATTTGGATTTAATACTTGCGTACCTGGGTCTGCAAAAGTTATGGTCTGTGGGGTACCTGCTCCTATATTAAACGTCTGCTCAACCTGAGGAGCTGCAGCATAGGTTCCATTTCCAGATTGACTAGCTCTTACTGTGCATTGACCTTCAGCGACTAAATTAATTGTTAACCCAGTAATTGTGCATATGCCTGTGGTTGTTGAGGTGAGTGAAATCGTAAGTCCGGAAGTAGCCGTTGCACCTGATGCATGCGTGCCAGCTGTAATTAGCTTGGAACCCGGGTTATTAAATGTAATGGTTTGAGACTGGGCGGTTACCGTATAAGTTAACGTGTTGGCATTTGTGCTGTAAACCAAACTGTCATTAACTTTAAACTTAAAATTACCGGACGATGTAGCACTTATTCTTAACTTATTTAGATTCACATCAGCGATGGTTATAGGCTGATTTAACGTAACATTTGTCCAAACTCCGCTAGATAAAATCTGAAGCGCACCACTGGTTGGTAGCTGAGTAATTTGGACTTGAGTAAATGGGTTGCTATCTGTGTCTGCATAGGTACCAAAATCAGAGATAGAGATAATTGTATTAACGCCACTACTTATGTTTTTGGTTGTATTAGTTGACGTTGGAGGTGAATTATATGGATTAGCCACACCTGTCGGTGCAGGTGTTGGCCAAGTTGCCGGACCAAAGCCAATTCCAAAATATGCCGTACCAAGTTTGCCTCCACCAACTGCAATATCAAGTTGTGACAAGGATAAGTACTCTACCTCTACTTGATCTTGTGGAACGCTATTGTTATTTGTTGACTCTGATTCAGTTGAAGTAAATTTTACTAATGGTGGAGCAAGATTGCTCACAGTAACTTTAGTGTTTGATGTTAAGTAGTACTTTTGAAAACCTGAAAATGATGTGTATTGATCCCCATAATCAAGATCGATTGAAAAAACTTTTAAATTCTTAAGTACAACTGGGGTACCACTACCAACTATCGTGTAACTACCACTTTCATAAAAAGCAAACCTAAAGACAACCTCTCCCTTTTGGTTTGCTGAACTTCTATCAATTTGAAAATAATCTGTTTTAGTAGGACTGGTCGCGCTTCCTTGTGAGTCATAATCGCTAATAACAAAATTACTTGATCTAAGAGTTGTGACAACCACATCAACGGTCACGCTATCAACAGTTGCAACCTTATTATAACGAACTACATCATTTACGTTTTTGCCTACATCGGATGCTACTTTTCCGGATGGTATAGCGGTAACTGGCCAATATTTACCAGCTGTAAAATCAGTTTTAGATGTCACCGCAGTCGTGTGGTTAAAATTAAAAGTTGATGTTGCTGCATCTAGCGTTAATGTTGCTGCTTGTGCTGGAATTGAAAATGAAATCGATGTAAAAATTAATGCAATACTTGTAGCTAATGCTTGAAGATTTAGATTGCGTGTCATCGATAAAATCCCATTGCGATGGGGAAATAGGATCTTTATGGGTGAAAATCGGGGTGAAATCACACCTTAAGAATAACCCCCCCTGAGGGAAATACCCATTGGGAGAGGCAGTATCAGTAGGAGATTTACGCCCGTAAGCGCGAGATTAATGAATTATAGAAATTTCTGAGAAATTAAATCAACTTCTAAGGTTAGAACCAATCTTGCCAAAATAAACCAAAGCAAACATTGCACTACCGGCGATAAGTAAAGCGGTAGTAATTGAGGTTAATTGCACTACCCAAGCCAGAATGGTTTTTGATACAAATATTATGGCGGTATTAATAAAGCTTAATTGGGCAACTGCAATTGCATTTTTACCATTTGATAATCGCCCGGCAATTGAGAAGAAGATTGGGGAAAGGGCGGAGGAACCTAAACCTGCAAGTAAGAAGCCAAAAAAAGCCAAAGCAAATGCAATTGATTTATGGTTATCAACAATTAGTGTGGATGAGATCAACATTGAGGTGAAGCCAACTCCGCCTAATACCCCACCAGTTTTAATCCAAAACCGCTCACTTTGATGGGTTAGTGCCCAACCAATTGAGTAGCGGCCAATGATTAAACCAATTAAATAAACAAGGTAACAAAGAGTTGCAACTGAAGCACCCATC
>WLSX01000036.1 GCA_009705675.1 Actinomycetota bacterium
ATGGTTAGTAAGCCTTCATTAATTTCACGAAGTGCAATTGATAATGGTTTCTCATGAACATAGGTTTCAACAAGGGGGCCAACATATTCAAGTAAGCCTTCACCAAGTTGCGAGTAATAAGCATTGATCTGACGAGCACGCTTTGCTGCATAAAGAACTAGGCTGTATTTTGATCCAGCTTTATCTAACAGGGCATCAATTGGTGGATTAGTTATTCCATCTAATGCTTGATTGGTCATTGAAGTACCCCTTAAAAGTAAGCTGATTAGCGAAGGGCTAAAGATACCAGTTCTTCAACTGACTGCTCTACCTGGTGATTTACAACCACATGATCAAACTCAGTTGCCGCTTTCAGCTCCTCCCGCGCACGATCTAGGCGGGTTTGAGTGGAGTGCTCAGATTCAGTTCCTCGATTTACTAGCCTGGTAGTCAACTCCTCCCAGGATGGAGGTTCGATAAAGACCAAAATAGCATTTTTTGAATTTTTGCGAACCTGCCGTGCACCATTTAATTCAATCTCTAGTATTACATTTTTTCCAGCCAATAGTGCTTCATCTACCGCTTTCTTAGGCGTTCCATACTTTGCTCCGGCAAAGTTTGCCCACTCAAGAAATTCATCTTGCTTGACCATTTGCTCAAATTGTTCCTCTGAAACAAAATGATAATCGACACCGTCTACTTCACCGGTCCGCATCTTTCTGGTAGTTGCAGAGATTGAAATCCAAAATCGCTCATCACCTCTTAATTTATTTGTAATTGTACTTTTGCCAACACCACTAGGTCCGGACACAACTAATAATTTTCCGCTTTTGCGAGAGTTCTTAATCAATAGAAACTCCTGCCTTAATAGCTCTAATTGTCGATGCCCGACCCCGCCAATTCTACGCGATGGTGAGATACCAGTTCTTTCTAAAATAATCTCAGCCCTAGATTGACCTATACCGGGAACAGATTGGAGTAAATCAACTAGTTTCATACGAGTAATTGATTTTCGGTCATCGACAAATAGATCAAAAAAGAATATCTCACCCTTTGTAATCTGCTCTTTTACCTTAGCCCGTTCTTGTCTAGCTGCCACAGCTCGCTGCCCAGCTTTACGTCTTGACCGACGGCTTAATCGAGGTGGCAACATATTAGCCAAGGGTACTGGCGATTTGCTCAATCTTTTTGCGCATCATTGTGTCAGAACCATCCCACATAGAGGTGATCGATCTACCAATCACTACAAAATCAGCACCAGCAGCTATCGCATCCTTTGGTGACATGATCCGAACTTGATCGCCCGCATCATCACCTTCAACCCGCACGCCCGGTGTTATTAATACTGCATCTTTTGAAATTGCACGCAAAGATCCAACCTCAAATGGCGAACTTACTAATGAAGTAGCTCCTGACTTAAGTGCCATCTGTGCCCAATTTTTTGTGGTCTCTTCAATCGTAGATTTCTGACCCATTAAATCAAACTCTGATTGAGAAAAGGAAGTTAAGACAGTTACCGCAGTGATTGATCCATTTGGCAGTGCATCTGATGCAGCCTTAATCATTTTACTTCCACCAGATGCATGAACTGTTAGAAATTTTGGTGCTAAATCACTAACTGACTCAACCGCACCCTTAACTGTATTTGGGATGTCATATAACTTTAGATCCAAAAATAACTCGAACTCTGCAACCTGGCGCAACCGCTTAATACCATCGCCACCATGACGTAGATAAAATTCAAGCCCAATCTTGTAGTGATCAATAAAATCATTTGAAGCTTTAATCCAACATGCTGCCTGAGATAGATCCTTAGTATCTAGGGCAAGAATTATCGGTAGCTTCATTAAATTCCCCGATGGGCAAAACCGATTGCATCTCGAAAATCATTAAACCCTTTTTGAGTAAGTAACTCTGCTAATTCTTCTTTTATTTGCATAGCTGCATTTGGATTTCCAAAGGTTGCCGTTCCAATGGAAACCGCACTTGCGCCAGCCAAAATTAATTCAAGTGCATCCCGACCACTTGCAACGCCACCCATGCCGACGATTGGTATATTGGGAAAAGCTTGGTGAACTTGATAAATAGCACGAACTGCAACAGGCCTAATGGCAGGGCCTGATAAACCGCCAGTCTTTCCGGCCAACTTTGGCTTCATGGTGTTTGTATCAATAACCATTCCAAGCAATGTATTTATTAATGCCAGCCCATCAACTCCAGCATTAATTACAGATGCCGCAATCTCAACAATATCGGTTACATCCGGTGATAACTTTGCAACTATTGGTAGCTCCCCACCGATATTTCTTCTAACTGCCTCAATCACCGCAACAGCTGTGTCAGGATGACAAGCAAAAACCTGTCCACGATTTTCCACGTTAGGGCATGAGATATTTACTTCAACCGCACTAATGCCAGATACCGCTCGCAATCTACGGGATAAGACTCCATACTCATCGACAGTTTCACCCGCAATTGAAACTATTATTTTAGCTTTCTGTTCAACTAGCCATGGAATATCTTTCTCTAGGAATGTATCTATACCTGGGCCTTGTAAACCAATTGAATTAAGCATCCCACTTGGTGTCTCTGCCATTCGTGGTGTTGCACGGCCAGTCCTAGGTTTAGTCATAATTGATTTAGTTACGATTGCACCGAGTTCACTCAATGGAAAAAACTGCGATAATTCTTGACCAGAGCTGGCGCATCCACTTGCGGTAAAGATTGGGTTAGAAAATCTCTTGCTACCAATCTTTGTTGAAAAATCCAGTGTTGACATAGTTATAACCCATCCAAAACTGTTTTTTTATCCCAGATAATCTCAGCACCATCCATTACTGGACCATCAATACAGGTGCGTACCATTTTTATACCATCTTCATGTTTTATTGGCACAACACAGGTCATACAAACCCCAACACCACATGCCATCGCTTCCTCAACTGCGCACTGATGTGCCAAATCAAACTCATCAGCAATTTTGGCAATTGCACCAAGCATTCCCATCGGTCCACAGGAGTAAATAACCTCAGTCCCAAACTCACGAATTAAACGTGGAATTGCCTCACTTATCTGGCCATGTATGCCAGTGCTTCCATCATCAGTGGTTAGAGTTAAAGAAGAAACACTTCGCTTGCCCTCAAGTGGGGCGTAAATTTTGTTAGCAGTACTGGCACCTAAAACCATATCAACCCGACAACCACGATTTTTTAGCAGCTCAGCAAGAGCAAATAATGGTGCAGAACCATACCCGCCACCGATTAACATTGTGTTCGCATTTGTGGTTGGGATTCCAAATGCAGTACCAAGTGGACCAATTAGATCAATGAAATCACCAACAATTCTTGAACATAGCCACTTACTTCCCTCACCATGGGGGGCAATCACTAATTCAATACTTCCACCCATTGGGCCCTTATCAATTGCTCGATAAATCGCAAAAGCTCTTCTTAGTATTAATGAGGAGTGGGATCCACCAACAGATATTGCAACAAAATTACCTGGCCGACAGTGCACTGCCATATCACCAACAGCAAAAACCATATGATGATACGGTCCAACTTTTTTATTGCTAATTACTTCTGCACTTATTTGAACTGCATTTTTATTTATCTTCTGGGGAATCATTACTTCATCCATTCCTGCAGTGATTTAATTCCAAAATCATCTTTCTGAAGAGCAGAAATTCCCGCAACAGCTGCTTTAAATCCTGGAATTGTCGTAATGCATGACACTGATCTTGATACTGCAGCTGTTCTAATTAAGAATCCATCATGGCGGGATCCTCTACCCAGCGGAGTATTAATCACAAGCTGCACTAAACCTTTAGTAATGACATCGTTTGCAGATAATTGATTTGAATTTGTGTCAGAGTTTTTTCTCACAAGCTCAGATGGAACACCTTTTTGAGCTAGAAATGTGTTTGTGCCAGATGTGCTATAAATTTTAAAACCAAGTTCATGTAGATCCCTTGCTGCTCTCCAACCAGGTTCTTTATCCCGCTCTGAAAGAGAGATAAAAACCGCACCTGATTTAGGTAATGGCCCAAAAGCTGCAGTTTGGCTCTTTGCAAATGCCAGACCAAAATTACTTGCAATACCCATAACCTCTCCGGTTGATTTCATCTCTGGCCCAAGAACCGTATCGATTCCGGTTCCATCGATTCTTCTAAACCTGTTGAATGGCAAAACTGCCTCTTTTACTGAAACACCATTTGCGTGACCATCACCAGTCTTAGGCAAAATCTCTTCTGCGCGAAGCTGTGGAATCTTTACTCCAGTTGCAATTAACGCTGCCGCTTTTGCTAGTTGCACTCCAGTTGCTTTAGCGACAAACGGGACGGTTCGAGATGCGCGTGGATTAGCCTCTAAAACATATAATTTTTTCGGGCTACCACTAACAGCAAATTGAATATTTATTAGTCCTAAAACACCAACATCTTTTGCAATCTTCTCAGTAGCTTGCCTTATTTCAACAAGTAACTCTTTAGTTAGCGATATGCTGGGAATTACGCAGGCTGAATCTCCAGAATGTATTCCCGCCTCTTCAATATGTTCCATTACTCCAGCTAAATACAGTTCAGAACCATCGTATAAAGCATCAACATCAATTTCTATTGCATCATCCAAAAACTTATCAATTAAAACTGGGTGATTTGGTGTTACCGCCGTTGCTGCTTCAATAAATCCTTGTAAAGATTCTTCATCATAAACAATCTCCATTCCTCGGCCGCCTAATACATATGAAGGTCGCACTAAAACTGGATATCCAATATCGCTTGCAATCTTTGTTGCTTCTTCGTATGAATTTGCCATTCCATATTTAGGCGCTGAAATATTATTTTGCTTTAGAATCTCGCCGAATGCTCCGCGCTCCTCTGCCAGATCAATTGCATCAGGTGAGGTGCCAAGAATTCTTACACCTGCCTCCATTAACCCTCTAGCTAAACCAAGTGGAGTTTGACCACCTAATTGTGCAATCACGCCAAGAATTGGACCTGCTTTATTTTCTGCCTCAATCACCTCTAAAACATCCTCAAGTGTTAAAGGTTCGAAGTAGAGGCGATCTGAAGTGTCGTAATCAGTTGAAACAGTTTCGGGATTGCAATTGATCATTATCGTTTCGTAACCGGCCTTACGCAGTGCAAATGATGCATGTACGCACGAATAATCAAATTCAATACCTTGTCCAATTCGGTTGGGTCCGCTTCCAAGAATTATTACTGCTTCTTTAGTGCGAGGTAGAACTTCACTCTCCTCATCATATGCAGAATAATAATAAGGAGTTAAAGCAGCGAATTCACCGGCACAGGTATCAACAGTTTTATATACCGGATGCAGATTAAAGCTCAGACGCGTTTGTTTAATTTGTGATTCAGTAACATTCCGTAAGTTTGCAATCTGTAGATCGGAGAATCCCATCATTTTTGCAGATCTAATAATCTCTTTTGTTAACTCGCCAGAGTTTTTCAATTCCTGAGCCTCAAGGTTAATCAAATTTATCTGCTCTAAAAACCATGGATCAATCTTTGTGGCTTGAAATACTTCCTCAATACTCGCGCCTAAATGCA
>WLSX01000037.1 GCA_009705675.1 Actinomycetota bacterium
CGATATGGATAAACGCAAGGGATCAATGGTTGAGAACTTAGCAAAACGAGAAGCTATGATCGTTGAGTTTGAGGCATTGTTGCCGATAACTGATTTCAAATCTGCTAAAAAGAAGTTTTATGATCTGATGGGCAAATGGCAAAAGATCGGTATGACAGATCGCAAAAAGCGCGCATCATTTGACTCTAGAATTAAAAAAGTTGAAGATGAGATAAATGAATTAGAGCGTAATTTCCAACGCAAGAGTGATCCAAGTGCTAAAGCACAAGCAAATAAGGTTGTGCAAGGTCTTGCTGAAGCTATTGAAAATTATGAAAAACAAGCTGCAAAGGCAGAGGCTGCTGGTCAAACAGCAAAAGCTATGGTGGCGCGAGAAGCTGCTGCTGCTCGCAGGGGTTGGTTAGAAGAGGCTCAAAAAGGTCTTACTGAATTTACTGGCTAATTGTTAAAGATTCGATCAACATCATAAACGCCCTCAATACTTCTTACTGCTGCCAATACTGCATCTAAATGAGATGCATCAGCCATCTCAAATGAGAACTTACAAATAGCAGTTTGGTCCTTGTTTGTTACGACAGAAGCACTCAAAATATTTACATGTTGATCAGATAATGCTTTTGTAACATCAGAGAGAAGTCGGGCTCGATCCAATGCCTCAACTTGAATATTAACCAAAAATGTACTTTTTGCAGAAAGGTTCCATTTAACCCCAACCATACGATCACCTTGGTGAATCTTAAGATCGGTAATATTTATGCAATCTGCTCGGTGAACTGAAACGCCACTTCCACGGGTGATAAATCCGGTTATCTCATCCCCCGGCACCGGTGCGCAACAACGTGCAAGTTTTACTAAAACATCACCAGCTCCTTCAACATCAATTCCGGTAACACTTTTGCGCTCTCTTTTTACGGTATGAACTAGTGGTGTTAAATCATTCTCTGGGTGAGCATCAACTGTGCTTATTAGGAGTGTTAATTTCTCAATAATTGAGTGAGCAGATACATGACCATTACCAACCGCTTCATACATTGTTTCGATATCTTCATAGCGCAACTCATGAGCTAGCTCTAATAAAGCATGTCCACCAAGTATCTTTTGAATAGGTAATCCCGCTTTTCGCATTTGACGTGCAATAGATTCTTGTCCAGCTTCAATCGCTTCTTCTTTTCTTTCCTTTGAAAACCAAGCTTTGATCTTGGATCTAGCCCTAGATGATGTTACAAAATTAAGCCAGTCATGACTTGGTGCAGCATTTATGCCTTTGTTAATCACAATATCTACAACATCACCATTTACTAAGTGAGATTCAAGTGGAACTAACTTTCCATTTACCTTAGCTCCAACACATTTATTTCCAACTTCAGTGTGAACTGCATATGCAAAATCAACTGGTGTTGAACCTGACGGTAGTGCAATCACACTTCCTTTTGGTGTGAAAACGAAAACCTCTGGTGTGCGAAGGTCATAGCGCAGTGTCTCTAGAAAATCGCCAACATCCTCACTCTCCTGTTGCCATTCATGTAATTGACGAAGCCATAGAACCTCAGGGCTCTTACCGGCCTCTGTATTTTTACTCTTATATTTCCAGTGAGCTGCAATACCAAACTCAGCTCTAGCATGCATATCAAATGTTCTAATTTGAATCTCAACCGCTTTGCCATTTGGTCCAATTACAGTCGTGTGTAGTGATTGATAAAGATTAAATTTTGGCATTGCAATGTAATCTTTAAACCGACCTGGAACCGGACTCCATCTTGCATGTATTGACCCTAAAACGCCGTAACAATCACGCACTGAATCAACCAGAATTCTTATTCCAACCAAGTCATATATGTCATTAAATTCTCTGCCACGTACCACCATTTTTTGGTAGACACTATAAAAATGTTTTTTTCGCCCATTTACCTGCGCAGTAATTCCCTCTATTTTTAAATCTGAGTCAATTGCAGAAATTACCTCAGAAGTGATCTGATCTCTTGCTGGTGATCTCTCCCCTACCAACCTTTCAATCTCTTCAAACTTCTTTGGTTCAAGAATTCTAAAAGATAAATCCTCCAACTCCCATTTAATTGCATTCATACCTAAGCGGTGTGCAAGTGGTGCATAGATATCAAGAGTTTCTCGTGCCTTGCGTTGCGCAGTTTCTGGTGTAATAAAATCCCAGGTACGGGCGTTATGAAGTCGGTCAGCTAACTTAATGACTAAAACTCGGATATCTCTAGACATTGCGACAACCATTTTGCGAAGTGTCTCAGCCTCTGCAGTTGGGCCGTAAGTTAATTTATCTAGCTTTGTAACTCCATCGACTAATGAAGTTACCTCATCGCCAAATTCAGATTTAATCTGCTCAATTGAGTATGTGGTGTCTTCGACTGTGTCATGTAATAGCGCGGCCATAATGGTCGGCAAATCCATACCTAGGTCAATTAATATCTGAGCAACAGCAACTGGATGAGTTATGTAATCTTCCCCAGATTTACGAAGTTGTCCGGCATGGGCCTTCTCGGCTGCTGCAAATGCTTTTTCAAGATCGCTGCTTGAAAATCCTGGATGAGATTGTGAGAGTCCATCAACTAGCGGCTTTAACAATTCAATTGTTGTCATAGCGCTTTGGCTGCCTTACTTAATTCAAAGGATTAGCGGCGGCGATTGCGTTTAGGTTGATTACGTGGTCCACGTCCAACCTGATTACTTACTGCTGTTGGCGTAACTACTTTGTCGCCTCTGTTACCTACGCGCTTTGCAAGAGCCTGCATAGCTGGCTCACGTTCGCGCAGTACCGCAAGAATTGGTGTTGCAATAAAGATAGATGAATAAGTTCCGGTTGCAAGTCCAATAAATAATGCAAGAGATAAATCTTTCAGCGTTCCAGCGCCAAGCAGGCCAGCCCCAACAAAAAGGATTGAGCCAACTGGAAGTAATGCAATTAATGATGTATTAAATGATCTGACTAGGGTTTGATTAACAGCTAAATTTGCTGCTTGAGAATATGTACTTTTACCGCTTGAAGCAATACCTCTAGTATTTTCACGCACCTTATCAAAAACTACTACCGTGTCATAAAGTGAATAACCTAAAATAGTTAAGAACCCAATAACTGTTGCCGGTGTTACCTCAAAACCAACCAAGGCGTAAATTCCAACCGTAATAAACACGTCATGAATAACTGAAATAATTGCTGCAATTGCCATCTTTGATTCAAATGCCATTGCAAGATATAGCAAAACTACAAGTAAGAAGCCGAACAAACCATAAAGTGCCTTACGGGTAATTTCTTCACCCCATGAAGGTCCAATAATTTGAGAGTCAATTGAATCAACACTGACGCCAAACTTTGCAGCTAACTTATCCTCAACTGCTGTTTGTTCAACCTGGGTTAGTGCATTTGTTTGAACTCTCACCTTGTCATTACCGATTTTTTGAATAATTGATTGTGAGTTTATTCCAGCTTCAGATAACGCCGCTTCAGCGCTTGTAACTGAAGCAGATGAGGAAGTAACAATGAATGATGATCCGCCTTTAAACTCAATTCCTAGGTGCAGCCCTTGAGTAAATAGGGTTACAGCCGAGGCAAGAATCAATAAACCAGAAAACGAGTACCAAATTTTTCGCTTACCAATAAAATCAACAGAGGTCTCACCACGATAAAGCCGTCCACCTAAACCTGACAACTTAGCCATTATTTAACCTCCTCGGTTGGCAAATTATTCTTAACCACAACTCCAAGTGATTTGTTTGAGAATCCAGAGAGTGGGTGTCCTTCGCTATAAAATTTAAATCTTGCAAGCACAGTTATCAGCGGCTTTGTAAAGAAGAACACCACTATTAAATCGATGATAGTAGTTAGTCCAAGTGTGAACGCAAATCCTCTAACTCCGCCAACTGCAAAGAAGTAAAGCATGATGGCTGCGATCATAGAAACTGCATCTGCAACAAGTACGGTACGGCGAGCTCGCTTCCAGCCAGTTTCAACCGCAGATTTTAAAGATCTACCTTCACGAACTTCATCTCTAATACGCTCAAAGTAAACAATAAAGGAGTCGGCAGTAATACCAATCGCAACAATTGCACCGGCAATACCTGCCAGAGTCAATGTGAAGCCAATTGATTTACCAAGCAATAAGAATGAAAGGAGGGTGATTGCAGTTGCAACCAATAATGAACCAACAGAGACAATTCCCAGTCCTCGGTAGTAAAGAATTGAATAAATAATTACTAATAGCAGGCCAAGTACTCCGGCGATTAATCCGCCTCGTAATTGATCTGCACCTAATGTTGGCGAAACTTGTTGAACCTCACCGCGATCAAACGCAAGTGGAAGTGCGCCATACTTTAAAACATTCGCCAAATCCTGAGCCTCTTCTTGCGTAAAGTTTCCAGTAATTTGAGCAGTTCCAGTATTAATTGCCTCATTAATTCTTGGTGCTGAATAAACCAAACCATCTAGAACAATTGCTGCTTGGTTTTGTGGAGATGGTAAAGAGGTAAGACGGCTTGTCATTGCACCAAACTTGCTAGTTCCCTCACCATTAAAATCTAAAATTACATACCAACCTGATGCATTTTGAGTGCTTATGACTGCAGATGCTTTAGTTACTTGACGACCTAACACCTCTGCTGGAGCCAAAATATATTTAGTAACACCTGCTCGATCACAGCTAACAATTGTTGCAGCTTCACTAACTCCGCCACCACCTTGACGGTTTTGAGGCAAGGTGCAATCTAAGGCAGCAAACTGTGCATTTAAATCTGCAGTAACACCAGCTGGCAAAGTTGCCGTTGCTGTATCGCTATTTGCTGAAGTTGCATTTCCTGCACCAACTGCAAGAACCGGTCTGAATCTAAGCTCTGCTGTTTGACCAACTAAATCAACAATCCTTCGTCCAGTCTCACCTGGTACTGAAATAACAATCTGGCGATTAACGCCGGTTCCTTGTGCGGAAACCTCAGACTCAGCAACACCTAATGAGTTAACACGTTGGCGAATAATTGCAACTGCTTGATCAATTGCCTCTGTTGTAACTTTTCCAACTTGGCCTTGCTCAATGCGAGGCTGCAACGTAACGCTGGTTCCACCTTGAAGATCAAGTCCTAATTTAAATGATGTAGCGCCAGCAACAAATGCAATACCGGTAAATGCCAAAATTGTTAGTAAGAGAATTGAGATCGTGCGAGCTGCACGTGATTGAGTATTAGCAATTTTATTGGCAGACATGAGGGCCAATTCTAGGCTGAGGTGTGTTTATTGAGAAATCCATCATGAGTTGTGTGTGATTTATGAGAAATTTACTGACTTTATTGTGCGATATCTGGATCTTGGTCAAAGAGTGAGGCATCGGTACCGATCTGCGCAGATAATGGCGGCTTAATTCCAATATGTGCCCAACCAGCAGCGGTTGCAACGCGACCACGTGGTGTGCGAGCTAAGAATCCCATTCTCACTAAAAATGGTTCAGCAAGTGATTCAATTGTTTCAATCTCTTCTCCTACTGCCATAGCAAGTGTTGAAACTCCAACTGGACCACCA
>WLSX01000038.1 GCA_009705675.1 Actinomycetota bacterium
GCTGCTGATCCGATCTATGCCTTAGAGCGAGCGATAATGACCGTATGTGCGGCGAAAAGTGCTAGATAACCACGCTCAGTTTGAGCGTAAGGCCCTTGCGCTGATATCCTACCGATCTTCTTAAATAAGTTTTTAAGAGATAAAAGAGAAAAGGTAATCTTCAGTGGCAAATATCAAGTCCCAGATCAAACGAATTCGCACCAACAACAAAGCGCAAGATCGCAACAAGGCTTATCGTTCAGCGCTTCGTACTGCAATTCGTAAATTTCGCGATGCGGTAACTGCTGGAGATGCTGCAAAAATTAAAGCAGAGTTTACGGATGCTTCCCGTTCATTAGATATGGCTGTTTCAAAAGGCGTAATTCATGCCAATAACGCAGCTAATAAAAAGTCAGCGATGGCGAAGTTAGCCAACAAAGCTGGCGTTCGTTAATTTTCTAGACACTCCTAAGGCATAAATGCCTTCCATCTCGATTGCAAAAGCTCCGCAGCCTGCTGCCACAAATCCTGCGCAAATTAGAAATTTTTGTATCATCGCACATATCGATCACGGTAAATCTACTTTGGCCGATCGCATGTTGGGAATTACTGGTGTTGTAGAGGATAGAAATATGCGTGCGCAATATCTAGATCGAATGGATATTGAACGTGAACGAGGAATAACAATTAAAAGCCAGGCAGTTAGATTGCCCTGGAGATCAGGAATTGATAGCCAAGAATATATATTAAATATGATCGATACGCCTGGCCATGTTGACTTCACCTATGAGGTATCTCGCTCCCTTGCAGCATGTGAAGGCGCGGTCCTTTTGGTTGATTGTGCTCAAGGTATCGAAGCGCAGACCTTAGCCAATCTTTATCTAGCAATGGAAAATAATCTGACCATAATTCCAGTATTAAATAAGATTGATTTACCGGCTGCTCAACCTGAAAAATTTGCAATAGAGCTTGCTAATTTAATTGGTTGTAAGCCTGAAGATTGCTTGCGAGTATCTGGAAAAACTGGAGCCGGAGTTGAAGAATTACTTGATCAAATTGTGAAGCAAATTCCACCACCAGTGGGTGATCCAAAAGCTCCTACTCGAGCATTAATTTTTGATTCAGTTTATGACTCCTATCGTGGTGTGGTTACCTATGTTCGTGTTGTTGATGGACACCTTTCACCTCGAGATCAAATTCAGATGTATTCAACGGGTGTGAGACATGAAATGCTTGAAGTTGGAGTTATTTCACCAGAGCCGATGGCAAGTAATGGTTTAGGTGTTGGTGAAGTAGGTTATTTAATTACTGGAGTTAAGGATGTAAGACAGTCTCGCGTTGGCGATACTGTAACAACTTACAACAACCCAGCCACAGTCGCACTTGCTGGATATAAGGATCCAAAGCCAATGGTTTTTTCTGGACTATTTCCACTAGATGGAACTGAGTATCCAATGCTCCGTGAAGCATTAGATAAACTGCAATTAAATGATGCTGCTTTAGTTTTTGAACCAGAGTCATCTGACGCACTTGGTTTCGGTTTTAGATGTGGCTTCTTAGGTCTACTACACATGGAGATCGTAAGAGAAAGACTTGAAAGAGAGGCTGGACTAACTTTAATTTCTACCGCTCCTAGCGTGGTTTACAAGGTCACTTTAGATGATGGCAAGAAATTAGTTGTAACAAATCCATCTGAGTATCCAGATGGAAAAATTGCTGAAGTACAAGAGCCAATTGTTAAGGCCACTATTTTGGCACCAAGTGAATTTATCGGAACGATCATGGAGCTTTGTCAGCAACGACGAGGTGTGCAAAAAGGTATGGATTATTTATCTGAGGACCGGGTTGAGATTCGCTACACATTGCCACTTGCTGAAATTGTATTTGATTTCTTTGATCAGCTTAAATCTAGAACTAAAGGTTATGCCTCACTTGATTATGAACCAATTGGGGAAGAGGCTGGAGATTTAGTTAAAGTTGATATTTTATTGCAGGGTGAGAAAGTTGATGCATTTAGTCAAATTGTTCACCGCGACAAGGCTTATGCATATGGTGTGACAATGACTGGAAAATTAAGAGAGTTAATTCCTCGTCAACAGTTTGAGGTTCCAATTCAAGCAGCAATTGGTGCAAAAATCATTGCTCGAGAAAATATTAGAGCAATCCGAAAAGATGTATTGGCAAAGTGCTATGGCGGAGATATCACTCGTAAGCGCAAACTCTTGGAAAAGCAAAAAGAGGGTAAGAAGCGAATGAAGATGGTTGGCAGAGTTGAAGTTCCACAGGAGGCATTTATTGCTGCACTGACCACTGATTCAGATAAAGCGAGTGAAAAGAAAAAGTAAGTGGATCTAGCATTTTATATTCATATCCCTTATTGCATAAAAAGGTGCGGATATTGTGATTTCAATACCTACACACCCAGTGAACTTAAAATTACAACCGGCCTTAAAAGCATAACTAGTTCTTATACAAATTTATTAATCACAGAGATTAAATCTGCTCGTAAACAGGTAGGTGAGCGCGCAGTTGTACCATCTATTTTTTTCGGTGGCGGTACTCCATCTCTCATGGAGGCAGAGGAGATTAAGTCAATAATTACTGTCATTGGGTCTGAGTTTGATTTAGCCAGTGATATTGAAATTACCTTAGAGAGCAATCCAGATACAGTGGATAAAGAAAAGTTAGAGAAATTTTACCAAGCTGGTATTAATAGAATTTCATTTGGAATGCAATCTGCTGTGCCACATGTATTGGCCACACTAGATCGAACACATAACCCAGATAATCTTTATCAAGTAACAAAATGGGCTAGTGAGGTTGGGTTCAAAGAGATTTCAGTAGATTTAATTTATGGAACACCCGGGGAGTCAAAATTAGATTGGCAGAAATCTATCGATACCGCACTCTCCCTTCCAATCACTCATATCTCTGCGTATGCACTAATCATTGAAGAGGGCACAAAGCTGGCAGCACAAATAAAGCGGGGTGAAGTTGACCAAGTCGATGATGATTTAACTGCAGAGAAGTATTTAATGGCAGACGATGCATTTACAAAGTTTGGCTTTAATTGGTATGAATTAAGTAATTGGTCAAAGGTTAATTCTGAAAGTAAACATAACCTTGCTTACTGGCTTGGAAAGAATTGGTGGGGAGCAGGTCCTGGCGCCCACTCTCATTTAAATGGAAAACGTTTTTGGAATGTAAAACACCCAAACCTTTATAAGCAGAAAATTGAAGCCAATGAATCACCAGTTGCCGACTCAGAAGAGCTTGAAGAATTACAAATAGAGAGCGAACGTTTAATGCTCTCTATCCGGTTACCAAGTGGAGTTGAGAAAAGTACTTTAAATGAACAACAAATTTTAGATTTATCTGGGTATGTTGAAAGTGGGCACCTAGATAAAGGTGATTGGAATAATGGCAGAGCAACCTTAACCTTGGATGGACGGCTTATTGCAGATCGAATCGTCCGTGAAATCCTCTTGTAGTAGCGTTGGCTTATGAGTAATAAGGTCGCTGGCAGACAGCTAGAAATCCTAAAGGCAATAGTTGATGAGTATGTTGCCAGTGAAGAGCCAGTTGGCTCTAAAACCTTAGCTGAGCGATCTGGATTAGGTGTTTCACCTGCAACTATTCGTAATGAAATGGCTGTGCTAGAAGATGCTGGATTAATTACTCAACCTCACACAAGTGCTGGTCGAATTCCAACAAATAAAGGTTATCGTGTTTTTGTTGATCAGCTTGCTGAGATTAAACCCTTGTCTACTGCAGAACGTAAAGCAATTGAAAACTTCTTAGATGGTGCAACTGATTTAGATGACGTAATTTCAAGAACAGTTCGCCTGCTTGCTCAAGTTACAAAGCAGGTAGCAGTTGTTCAATACCCATCTCTTATCAAAGCCAAAGTTCGTCATATTGAGTTAGTGCTATTAAATACAACAAGAGTAATGATTGTTCTAATTACAGATACTGGCCGAGTTGAGCAAAGAATGGTCGAGTTACCTTTTGAAATAACTGAAGCAGCACTATCTGATTTACATAAAAAGGTTAACCTATCTATCGCAACTCAATCCCTCTCTAGTGTTGCAAGTAACTTAGAAGGATTATCTAGAAATTATCGTGGAAATGATAAATCTAATGTCGTTGTAATAATTACTACTTTGATTGAAATGGCAGTTGAACAACCAGAGGAAAAAGTAGTTTTGGCTGGAAGATCAAACCTTGCTCGCTCTAATCAAGATTTGTCAGGCAGTATTCACCCGATCCTTGAGGCACTAGAGGAGCAGGTGGTTTTGCTTAGATTGTTATCTGGCACAGACTCTTCAGTAAGAGTTCAAATTGGTGATGAGCAAAGCGAAAAAAGTTTAAGAAGTACCAGTTTAGTCACGGTTGGGTATGCAAATATCGGCGCACTTGGAATATTAGGACCAACTCGCATGGATTACGCTTCATCAATTACAGCTGTTAACGCAGTTGCCAATTATGTTGGTCGATTTTTAACGGAGAATAAATAGAAGATGGCTGATTTATATGAAACACTCGGCGTAGGTCGAGATGCAAGTTTTGATGAAATTAAAAAGGCATACCGAAAATTAGCTAGAAACTATCATCCTGATGTAAATCCAGATCCAAAGATCTCTGACAAATTTAAAGAGATCACCGCAGCCTATGAAATATTAAGTGATCCAGATAAGCGACAAAATTACGACATTGGTGGAAATGGTTTCGGTGGAGGGTTTTCAAATGCAGGTTTTGGCTTTGGCGACATTATGGATGCTTTTTTTGGTGGCGGACAGCAACGCGGACCTCGTCCAAGAAATCGTCCTGGTCAAGATGCATTGATAAAAGTAGAGGTTAATTTAAGTGAAGCAACCTTTGGGTGTGATCGTGAGTTAAATGTTGAAACTGCTGTTGCATGTAGCAAGTGTGGCGGAAGTGGCTGTGCTAATAATTCACGACCTAGAACCTGTGATATTTGTAAGGGCAGAGGTGAAACACAGCAAGTAGCAAGATCTATTTTGGGACAAGTAATGACTAGCAGGCCATGTGCTAGTTGCCAAGGATTTGGTTCAATAATTTCTGATCCTTGTGGTGAGTGTGCAGGCGATGGCAGAGTTCGATCACGTAAAAGTATTCCAATTAAAATTCCAGCTGGTGTTGAAACTGGTAATCGCATTCAGCTAAGCGGGCAAGGTGAAGTTGGGCCAGGTGGTGGAGCACCTGGTGATTTATATGTAGAAATTGTAGAAATCCCACATGAATTTTTAGTTCGAGACGGAAATAACCTTCATATTTCAATTGGAATTCCAATGACTTCTGCTGCGCTAGGCGCAAAGGTAGAAATTCAAACTTTAGATGGCATGCAAAGCGTACAAATTTCTGAAGGATTACAGAGTGGATCTACGGTTGTATTAAAAGGCCTTGGTGTAACAAAATTAC
>WLSX01000039.1 GCA_009705675.1 Actinomycetota bacterium
CGCAAGCAAGGCAATTTCATTACTCATAACTGCGTTGACCATTACTTGCCCTTCTCTCTTTTTGACCCACCGTGTGTAAGAGTTGCAGAGTCAATAATCTCATCTGAAAAATCAGGCTCAATCACACCAGTTGGTTTTCTATCAACTGTTTTACTCATAAGTAAAAGAAGATTTACAACATTTCGCGAGAACAACATTGAAGCGTGAAATGCTAATTGGCTTGGTACATCTTTTCCGCCCCAAATCTTTACTCCGCCACTTGTAGTTGTAATTTCACCAGCAACTGAGCCCTCAACATTTCCACCACTTTCAGCAGCAAGATCTACTACAACTGAGCCTGGTGACATGTGGGCGACCATCTGGGCAGTTACTAATCTTGGCGCAGTTCTACCTGGCACAGCGGCGGTAGTAATTAACACATCTGCAGCGGCAATATATGGCGTCAGAAGTTCGCGCTGCTTAGCAGCACGCTCTTCAGTCATCTCTCTGGCATAACCACCAGCACCCTCTAATGCTTCAAGCTCTAAGGTAATAAATTTCGCGCCCATTGATTTAACCTCATCAGCAGATGCTGGGCGAACATCATATGCAGATACAACTGCGCCTAATCTTTTTGCAGTTGCAATTGCTTGTAATCCTGCAACACCTGCTCCTAACACCACAACCTTTGCTGGTGTAACAGTTCCTGCAGCAGTCATCAGAAGCGGGAAAAACTTTGGTGATAACTCAGCGGCAACTAAAGATGCTTTATAGCCAGCACATAATGCTTGCGAGGTAAGCGCGTCCATTGATTGAGCACGGGAAATTCTTGGCACCATCTCAAGTGAGAGTGCGGTAACCCCGGCAGATACGGCTGCATCAATTGAATCAGCGGCGGTCATAGGTGATAAAAATGAGATAGTTATTGCACCTTTTTTAAGCCCTTTTATTTGGGTAGGAGTCAATGGTTGAACTGAAAGCACAACATCACTATTTGCAAGTACATCACCAGATTTAATCTGCGCTCCAGCATCGGTAAATTGTTTATCAGAGTATTCAGCAGCAACGCCAGCGCCAGATTCAACTACAACATCAAGACCTGCTTTAGTTAACTTTGAAATAATATCTGGGACTAGCGCAACTCGCTTCTCACCAGATTTAATTTCCTTCGGGACACAAACTCGCATTTGCCTACTTTACCGAACTTTGCCTTTATTTATTACCCTTTAAATCACCTCTAGTTAGGTGATAAAGCAAGGCTTGAATAGTGGTTCTACGATGGAAGGCTTGACGCCAGACGACAGATTTTTCACCATCAATAACTTCAGCAGCCACTTCTTCACCGCGGTGCGCTGGTAGACAGTGCATAAATATTGAATCTTTTGCAGTTAACTTCATTAAATCATTTGTAACTGCAAATGGGGTAAGGGCTGCAATCTTTTCTGTTCGATCTGATTCCGAATCACCCATTGACATCCAAACATCGGTGTAAACCACACTTGCACCAGTAACAGCTACTTTTGGATCAGTTAATACTTCAATCACAGCCCCCGACACTTTTGCAATTTTATTCACTTGTTCAACAACAGATGATTTAGGCGCCCATTTACCACCAGGGGTAGCAACTACAACATGTGCTCCCATAGTTGCACCCATTATCAACCAAGCAGCTGCCACATTATTTCCATCACCAACGTATACAAATTTACGATTTTTAATTTCTTTACCAAACTGCTCTCTGATGGTTAACCAATCAGCAAGTAATTGAGTTGGATGATCATCATCGGTTAAGGCATTAATTACTGGAATGCTTGCATACTTGCCTAATTCATCAACATCGCCTTGTGCAAAGGTGCGAACAATTAAAGCACTGCAAAAGCCAGAGATAATTTTGGCGGTATCTGAAATAGTTTCACCCCGACCAATTTGCAGATCATCACCTCTTAAGAAGATTGGTGTACCACCAAGGTGAGCCACAGCAGTCTCTGAGGCTAATCTGGTTCGAGTAGAGGACTTGGTCATATAAATAGCAACAGTTCTCTTAGCCAATGCTTTCTTAGCGCTGAGTGGTTTTTTTGCAAACTTACCGGCGGTATCGAGCAGCAATTCAATATCTGCTTTAGAAAGATCTGAGGTGTGAAGAAGATCTTTAAGAGGTGCGCTCATTGGTAAATGGTAGGCGATAAATTTAGATTAAGATTTGCCCATGGGTTTTCTCGATGATTTACGCGGTAAATCAAGTAAGGGTGGTCTACTTGAGAAAGAGCTGCTCGCCCCAACCGATGAGGGCGATCATGAGCGGTTTTCTCATTATGTTGATAAGAACAAGATCACCGAATCTGCTGTTACTGGCAAATCAGTTAGAGCATTATGTGGCAAGAAGTGGATACCAAATCGTGATCCACAAAAGTTTCCAATCTGCCCAACATGTAAAGAGATACACGCTCGCTTAAAGTAATTTCTCAGTTAAAACCGATACCCTAAAATATATGAGATCGCGCAAATTACTTATTGTTGCAACCTCATTCACTCTTTTGCTTTCATCCATAACTTCTGCAAATGCTGACAACCCACCACGAAAAATTCTCTCTGGTTGGCTACCGGATTACTCTCTAGCAAGAAATCTGCCAACCGTGGAAGGCAATCTAGATTTAATTAGAGATATTTCACCATTTTGGTATGGGTTAACTGGTGAAACAAGTATCAAAGATAAGTATGCAATTGGAAAATACACCACCCCAATTGAACAGGTTATTGCCCGTCTTAAGGCCAATGGTCTATTACTTTTACCAACCATTACAGATGATAATCCCAAACTAGTATTAGCTAACTTACTTGCAAACCCAAACTCTCGAACCAATATTGTGCAAACAATTAAAGCATTAGTTGTTAAATATAATTATGATGGAATTGATCTTGATTTTGAAACTTTTTATACTCAAGATGGTAGATCTTCTTGGACAACTTTAAAACCAAACTGGATTGCTTTTATTAAAGAGTTATCTACCGCTCTGCATGATCAAGGAAAACTTTTATCGGTTACTACACCCCCTGATTTTGCACCAGAGACAAAACGAGCAGGTAATTCGGTTTACTCCTGGGCTGAGATTGGTCCACTAATTGATCGCCTTCGAATCATGGCATATGACTTTTCAACAACCTCTCCTGGGCCAATTGGACCACTGCCGTGGAGTGAGGATGCAGTTAAGTATGCAGTTACCCAAATGCCAGCATCAAAGGTTTTCTTAGGAATTCCAGGTTATGGCCGAGATTGGATAACAAAAGTTGAAGGTGTTTGTCCAAAAGATTTTGCCACCTCAGTAGTTGTCGGAGCAAAGGCTGCAGTAATTATGCGCGAGGCGTTAGCACTTGCAACTATTAACAATGCCACTCCTACTTACAACACCACGCATGCCGAATCAACATTTACTTATAAGAAGACTTATGTTGATCCAACTAACTCAGCTAGTTTTTGCACTGCCAGTAGAACAGTTTGGTATCCAGATGAGCGCAGTTATACCGCTCGAACAAATCTAGTTGGAAAGTATCGATTAGGCGGAATAGCGGTTTGGACCTTTGGGATGGAAAATGCTGCTGCAATTGCCACGATTAGAGATATCGCAAAATCAATTGCCCCAGATCAAGTTATTGGCACAATCGCAACAGATTTAGAGCAAATTGGTTATGGTTCAACGTTTAATCTAACTGGCACATTTAAATTGCCAGATAAGACCCCAATCTCATCTTTAAATGTTAGATTTGAAATTAAAAATAGTACCGATAACACCTGGCGAACCTTAGCTGCTGGAACAACTGATGCAACTGGCGTGATTGCAGTGCCAGTAATAATTGCGCAGAAAAGTCAGGTTCGATTAGTTTCAGAAGGAAGTTGGGAGAGATTAGAGGGTAAGACTGGTGAAAAGATTATTTCAGTTGTACCAAGTGTTTCCCTAAATCTGCCAGCCTCGGTTAAGACAGCAGCCACTTACGCTGTAACCGGGCAGGTTCTACCAAAGGTTGCCGGGATAAAATTAACTGTTAAACAAAATGGTAAATCACTAGGAGAGTTCATAACTGATACAACCGGTGGCTTTACCTTCAATATTGCACCTACTGCAACTGGGTTAGCTAGTTATCAGGTAGTAATTGCCGCTGGTGAGAAAAATACCACAGCAATAAGTGAAGAGATAACCATTTTAGTTAGATAATTTGCCCATGAGTTCTCAGACCCAATTAGATGAAGAGCTAGATCTAAGTAAGTTCTTTGACAATCTTTGGGTAACAATTGTCTGGGATGATCCAGTTAATCTTATGAATTATGTAACTTATGTTTTTATAAAATTATTTAATTTCTCGCAAGAAAAAGCACATAAGTTAATGATGCAGGTTCATACCGAAGGCAAAGCGGTGGTGGCATCTGGAACTAGGGAAGAGATGGAACGAGCAGTCCAACAACTTCACGAACATGGTCTTTGGGCGACATTGCAAAGGGATGATCATGGGCGAGTTTAAGGGATCTTCTAACGCAGGGGATTTAACTGTTGCATTATCAAATGATGAATTACATATTTTAATAAATTTAGTTGAACAATTACTTGAGTTATTAGGGGAACGAAACTTTACCCATCACTATCAATCTGATGATCCATTTGCACAATTAATGGCAGCATCAATTGGAAATCTTGAATCTGCAATAGAGCAGCCAGAAGATCCAGTTCTTCGCAGATTATTGCCAAATGCCTACGCTGACCCTGAGAGTGCGGCTGAGTTTCGTAAATACACGGAAAGCTCACTTAGAACGGTGAAGCAAAAGCACTTAATGTATTTGCGGCAGCAGTTGGTTTTTCCAGTAGATCATGAGCTGCCGAAGGCCGATATTGCAGTTACTGATCCAACTCAATGGTTGATTGCAATTAATGATCTTCGCCTAGCCCTGGCAGTTCGTTTAGATATCAAGCAAGATTCTTATGAACAGTATGAGTTAATGAAAGATAGTGATACCCAAAAACCACTCTTTGCCGTTTACTTCTGGCTGGGCGGCATTCAAGAGAGTTTAATTCACCACTTATAAGTTAAGTATTTGAGCATAAAAAATGGGGCCAATCACTTGGCCCCATTTCTAATTAGTTCAGATGATTAATCTGAATCCTTCATTCCCTCTGCTACGGATTTCATCTTTGCAATCTTTAGGATTGTTAGACCAAATACGCACTTTGCCAATACATCTGCAATTGTGTAACCGATTTGACGGTTAACAAATGCACCTGGTGATGCAGCGTTAGCTGAATCAAGGATTGGTAGTAGGTATGAAATTGGGTAAACGCCCCATGTTGCGATCAATAGAAGACGTAAGCGACCTACGGTTGCTGCAACGCCTGCTGGTTGACGATCAAGAGACTTTGAAAGCTCAACGAA